>CAKPPA010000030.1 GCA_934177025.1 uncultured Clostridia bacterium | reverse complement strand
TAAAGGTGTATTCCGCCTCGTCCTCGTAGTAGAATTTTTCCTCCACCATGCGTTTGAGTTTGTACTCCGAGGAGACGTCGAAAAACAACGTTCCGTTCGGGCGGAGCGCATCGTAACACCGGCGGAAAAACTTCCTTACGATTTTTTCCCCTTTTAAGTAATTTACACCGTCGCAAATTGCCGTGATAAAATCGACTTTGTCGAAAACTTCGAATTCCGCCATATCCTGACACAAAAACAGCGGATTCCCCTGTTTTTTGCGTTTTTGTTGTGCTTGCGTCAGCATGGCTTCCGAACAGTCGATGCCGATCATCCGAAAATGCTCTGCCAAAAAATAGGTCATTTTGCCCGTGCCGCAGGCGAGGTCCAGCCCCGTTTCGGCACCTTGTGCTTTCAACTGCGTATATAAAGATTGCGACCATGTGTCATAGTCGCAATCATACATCAGTCGATCGTAATACTCCGCAAATTTTTCGTAACGACTCACTGATTTTTCACCTTTTTTCGAGATACCGGATGGAACAGCGCAAAGATTCGCATCATGTGAATCATCCAAATAAAGGATACGCAGAACATACCGAACAGTACGAATACCGCCAACACTACCGATTGCAACAGGCTGCTCGTGACGAACAGCAACACGAACGGCAAAAGCGAACCCGCAAAATACACTACGTGCGACAGGAAGAAACTCCACATTAAGTGCCATGCCGTTTTTAAGTTCGTTGCCGGACTTTGTTTGTACACCGCCGCAATCGCAAGCACCAAAAATCCGTAAATTGCGATAAGTGCCAACACTACCCACAACACAATGTTAATAATGATGCTCAACCAATGCGGCAACGCCGTCAAAACGGATTGCAATGCGTGCATTCCGAAAATGCCGCCGCCGAGGACTGCCGTTAACACGAGGCTGTAAGGAATGGTTTGCGCAATGCCGCGGAAAAACGGTTTAAAGAGATGCAATTCCCCCGTCCAGTAGGAATCCCTTAAGCAGGCGTAACTGCCGGAAAACGCAACGGACAACAGCAAAAAGCACGGCAACAGCCGCAAATACATTAAATCCTTTGCAGCGGTTGTAACCTGCGTGGAAAATTCGCCGACGTCAAGCCACGGATTGTAGCCGATTCCGAGCGAGTTCGCAAACGGAAGTGCCTGCCCCCAGCTGTAAACCGTGGAATTGTACTGCAAGTAAAAATACACTGCAGGTGCCAAGCAAAGAAGCATGAGTAGGTTTAAGCCGAGAATTTGAAACATGGAATTGTTGTAGATAACTTTGAAAAATTTCCAATTCCCGAGTTCGTTTACTTTTTTCGAAATTTCCCCCGTACGTTCGTTTTCCAGTACGATGATATTTCGGATAGATTGTTTCGCCATAAATACTCCTAAATTAAAACTTTCGATGAAACATAGTTATTCTACCATAAAATCCCCTTTTTTCAAAACATTTTTACACTTTCTTGAAAAAATCTTTTGACGAACCGGAATTTCTGTGATAAGATAGCACTATATTTAAATACGAAGTCTGTTTAGAGGTGCGTGGAATAAGAGTAGCAAAATCGAGGTGACGACAACCGAGGAAGTTTTGTGAAAGGAGAAACGCCGAAGCGGGTTTAAAAGTCGTTTTAAACCGTGCTGGTTCGTTCGGAAATACCGAACTGACTGTCATTTGTTTACAAATGGAGCGCTAACGGGTCAAACGAATCATTAATGTTTGTTTTGAATTACGGCGCATCGACGCCGTATTTTTTTATAACTGAAGTAACACTCAAAAGGAGAAAAAAACATGAAAAAGTACAACTTTGCCGTTGTCGGCTGCACCGGAATGGTGGGAAGAAAGTTTTTGGAAGTAATGGAGGAACGCAACCTTCCGATTAATGAACTGTACCTGTTCGCTTCGAAAAAGAGCGCAGGCACTACCCTGCCGTTTCAGGGAAAAAACTACACCGTCATCGAACTGAACGACGAAAACATTGCAAAACAACACATTGACATCGCGCTGTTTTCGGCAGGCGGAAACGTCAGTAAGGAATTTGCGCCGAAATTTGCCGAACTCGGAACGGTGGTCATCGACAACAGCAGCTACTGGAGAATGGATCCGAACGTACCGCTAATCATTCCGGAAGTGAATCCGGAGGATATTCACAACCACCACAACATCATTGCAAACCCGAACTGCTCCACAACGCAGGCGATTGTCGCACTGAAACCTTTGCACGACAAATTCCACATCAAACGCGTGGTGTACTCCACCTATCAGGCGTGCAGCGGTGCCGGCGTCGGCGGATTGAACGACTTGGTCGAAGGGGCAAAAGGTGCCGCTCCGGCAAAATTCCCGAATCCGATTTACGACAACTGCTTGCCGCAAATCGACGTGTTTACCGAATCCGGCTACACGAAGGAAGAAGAAAAAATGATTAACGAAACGCGCAAAATCCTTCACGCACCGGAAATGCGCGTAACGGCAACCACCGTGCGCGTGCCGGTTACCAACAGCCACAGCGAAAGCATTAACGTGGAATTCGAAAAACCGATTACCGCTTTCGACGCAAAGGAAACGTTGTTTAACGACGGTGTCGGCGTGGTGCTGCAGGACGATCCGGAACACAGCGTTTACCCGATGGCAATTTCCGCTACGGGAAGCGACGCGGTGTTTGTGGGAAGGGTCCGTCAGGATTACTCCGTGGAAAACGGAATTAATATGTGGGTCGTTTCGGACAATATCCGCAAAGGAGCGGCTACCAACGCCGTGCAAATTGCGCAATTGTTGATCGACACTTGGGAAGAATCTTCCAACCGATAACAAACAAGAGGTGTTTTTATGGCTATTTTCAAAGGGGCTTGCCCCGCGTTGATTACCCCGTTTACGGAAGACGGCGTGAATTTCGATACTTTGGAACAACTGCTGGATTTTCAGCTGACTAACGGTTCCGATGCAATCCTTGTATGCGGAACTACCGGCGAACCTGCCACCATGACGACGGAGGAAAAACATTCCGTAGTGGAATTCGCCCGAAAAAAAATTCGTAACAAAGTGCCGCTTATCGTAAGCACCGGCAGCAACAACACCCTTGCTTGCATCAACGAAAGTCGGTTCGCCGAACAAGCGGGAGCGGATGCCCTTTTGATTGTTACGCCTTACTACAACAAAGCCACGCAAAACGGATTGATTGCGCACTACACCGCAATCGCCGACAGCGTAGGCATTCCGATTATTTTATACAACGTACCAAGCCGCACCGGCGTAAACCTTTTGCCGGAAACGGTAGCACGCTTGGCGGAACACAAAAACATTCGCGCCATTAAGGAAGCCAGCGGAAACATCGATCAGGTGTGCGAACTTGCGCGCCTTACCCGCGGGGGCATGGATATTTACAGCGGCGAGGACGGCATTACCCTACCGATCCTTTCCCTTGGCGGCATAGGCGTGATTAGCGTTGTTTCCAACGTGCATCCGCAACTTATGCACGACCTTACCGTGGAAAAAGACCCCGTTCGCGCGGCAGAACTGCAATTTGCCGTGAAAGAACTTGCAAACGAGTTGTTTCGCGAAGTCAACCCGATTCCGGCAAAAACCGCTTGCAATTTGATGGGATTCGATTGCGGACCGTTGCGCCTGCCGTTGACGGAAATGGAAGAACAAAACAAAACACAACTGATTGCCGTCCTAAAAAAATACGGCATCCTTCGTTGAGGTGAATTATGAAACAAATCGTTGTTTGGGGAATTAACGGACGCATGGGCGCAAGCATGGAAGCATCGGCGCAAAAAAACAACGTCGCAATCCTTGCAGGCGTTGACGTGACGGAGGACCTTACCCTACAAAAACATCCTTTCCCGATTTATCGGGATGCCGAAAAAATTTCGCAAATGCCGGATGGCGTGGTGGATTTTTCCCGCCCGTCCTCCACTTCGGCGGTGCTGGAATTTTGTGTTTCGAGGAACTTGCCTTTGGTCATTGCCTGCACGGGACACACGCCGGAGCAAAAGGAACAAATTTGGGAGGCTTCCGAACAAATTCCGATTTTGATGTCGAGTAATCTTTCCCTAGGCGTGAACGTTTTGAAGTTTTTAAGCAAACAGGCGGCGCGTTTTTTGAAAAATTTCGACATCGAAATTGTGGAAAAGCATCACAACCACAAAGCGGATGCACCGAGCGGAACGGCTTTGATGCTTGCCGATGCCATTAACGAAACGCTGGATATGGAAAAGGAATACGTGTACGGACGCAATCCGCAAAGCGGCAAACGAAACGAGCGGGAACTCGGACTACACGCGGTGCGTGGCGGTACTGTCGTAGGCGAACACGAAGTGTTATTTTTCGGCGAAAACGAAACCGTTTCCCTTGCGCATCAGGCACAAAGTAAGGATATTTTTTCGCAAGGCGCGATTACCGCACTACACTTTTTGCAGGGCAAACCGGCAGGGTTTTACACCATGGACGATTTGTTTTCCCTGTAACGTCCGTAAAAAATAAAACAGAAACAAACAAGTCATCCTAAAAAATAACCATAAAAAAACAACCACCGCAATCGGGTGGTTGTTTTTTTTACTTTTCGCCTTGCATTTCGGTTAATCGTCAAATTCCGTTGCTTCGTAGCGATAGTTGCGGTTGCCGTTTTCGTCCGTTTCGACGTGAACAACGTAACCTTTGCCGCTCGCGCCGGAGCCGACATGAATTTCGATGACTTCCTCCCCTTGTTTCATTTCCTTTTGGAAGGAGAACACTTGCGTTTTGCCGTCCTGAAAAGACGTCATTTTTAATTCGGTTTCGCCTGCTTCCGCTTCGTAGGAAAACGTGCTGCGTTCCATTAATTGTTTGTTTTCATACACCGAATAGCTGTACTCCAGTTCGGTTTCGCCTTCCTCCGTTTCCACGCTTTGTTCGACTAGGATGTAACGCGTGTCGCTTAATTTTACCGAAAATTTTGTTTCCGTTTCGCTTTCGTCCTGTTCGTTTTCGATGCTACGTTCCCCACGGATTGCATAATCCATGCCGTCAATCACCATAACGCCTTCGATCGAATAGTTTTCCTCCGTTTCGCCGTCCTCGTCAGTTTCGGAGCCGGTTAAAATTTGATTGTAGTACATAACGTACTGAAGGGTTTTTCCTTCCAAGTCCTGATACGAAACCACCATTTTTTCGGTGTAGCCTTCCCGATCGGAAGGTTGCGTTGCAAAGTTGAAACCGCCGTCACTTAACAAACTTTCCACCAACGCCATGTAGCGATTGAGTTCTGCCGTTTCGGCATTTTCCGTTTCGGCTTTTGGGGTGGAATCCACCGACGCATTGTCCGCCGGAACGGAAAGTGTTTCGCTTGCCGGTGCAAGGCGGGAAACCGCACCTCCGTTCATGGACGAAATCAGCATGCCTGCCGAAGCGGCACTAAAGCCGTAAACGGATTCCGTCGTGGTAAGATCTGCAAATTTGCCGTTTTTGTTCGAGTTCGTGCACGCTACCAGCCCGAAAGAGAGCACGAGTGCCAATGTTAGCGTAAAAACCAATAATAATTTTTTCATAACGTTTCTCCTATTCGTTTTCATTTTTTGCGGAAACTTCCGGAATTTTTTCCGCTTTTACCTTTATAACAGTGCCGGACAAGCGAATTGTTGGAAAAATTTTAAAATTTTAAAAAAACTTTTTCCGCTTGCGATATCTTGACTGGTTTACACTAATTTACTATACTGGTTTTAAAAAAACTCATTTTTTACCAACAATTTGAAGAAATTCGATTGTTACAATTACGGAAGGCGTATGATGCACGATAAGCTCGAGCGAAAAATCGCAAAACTGAAAAACGGAGACACGGATGCCTTCGACTACATTTACGAACATACCAATCGTTATGTTTATTTTACAATTTTTTACATTGTAAAGGACAAAATGTATGCCGAGGACCTTTTGCAGGACACTTACGTTCGGGCAATTGCCGCGCTACATCAGTATCAGGAAGGAAGCAATTTTATCGGTTGGTTGTGTACCATCGGAAAATCGCTGGCACTGAATCATTTAAAAAAGTATCGCCGCGAAGTTGCAACCGATTTTGAGGAAAATGCTTACAAATACGGCTCGCACGAAACCGAACTTCCCTATATTTTCGACGTAGCGTCGAAAATTTTAGCCGAGGACGAATACAAAATCGTAATGCTTTGTCAGGTGGCTGGGTACAAGCGGCGGGAAGTTGCAAACATGCTCGGCATCCCCATCGGCACGGTGACATGGAAAAACAACGAAGCCTTGAAAAAACTCAAAAACTATCTTGAAAAGGAGGACCGCTTATGAAAAACGTCAAAAAACTCCTAGCGCAACACAAGTCGGAAATCCTGCCCGACGAAAAAATTAAAGATAACGTAAAGCATGCACTCGGAATGGATTGCAAAGAGGCGTCCCTTGCCTATGCCGACGGTGGCGAACGGACGGTAACGACGCAACATCGCAACAAACTGATTTTACTCGGGGCGGCGATAATGGCGTTGATTCTGCTTTTCGGCGTGCTTTTGCCGATTTTCCTCCATCGAGGAAACAAGCCGCCGTTTGAAAACAAATTTGCACAAATTACGGATGCGAACTCGTTTTATGCTTACGGCGCGGCATCCGTCGGAACGCTGTTGACCGCATCCGCCCCATCCGCCCCGACGGTTCGCTCGATTGCGCGTGCGGAGGCAAACCCAACCGCTTTTACGGCAACCGCAACGACAAAGGACGAGACCGAACAACAGGAACTACTTAATCGCTATCTGCCGCTGGTGGAAAGTTTGCTGAGCGAAGGAAAATTTGAAAACAAAGCGATTGCGGGCGAATTCGGCTATGCGTTCGGCATGACGGTAACCTACACCGATTTACGCGGGAACGCACTTACCTATCGAATGTTTTACAACAAAGTTTTTTCGGACGGCAAAACGGACGGGAACGAAACGAAGGAAAACTATTCGATTGAAGGAGTGCTGCAGGTCGGAAACGCACAATATCCCGTTGTAGGCACATACGAAACGAAAACCGAAACAGACGAAGCGGAAAGCGAACTTTGCTTTCAGGCATTTACGAATGCGGAAAAAACTTCCTACATCGAAGTGAAGCAGGAATCGGAAAGCGAAACCGAAAACGGCAATACGGAAATTGAACATGAGTTTGTGTATTCCGTTTATCACGACGGGGTTTTGACGGAACGCACCGTTATGGAGTACGAATCGGAACAAAACGAACTTGAACTGAAACTTTCCGTTACGAAAAACGGGGAAACGGAAACACTGCTTTTCCGCGACAAAACCGAAAACGGAGAACGCATGCTTTCGGTGAAAGGGACAAAAAACGGCAAACCCGTGAGTTTTCGCGTTTATCTGCGACCGAACGGCTATCACTACGTTTTTGACAACGACGACTCGAACTCGGACGAGGACGAAGACGACTAAATTTAAAACAACTTACGTTTTGAAACGCTCCGTCGGCAATGCCGACGGGGCCTCTTTTTCCATCAAAAGTGGCGATGTTCGAACCCGAAAGATATGCTTGCCGATGTTTTTTGACAAAAATTCAAACAAGTTTCCTACGCAACTAGCGTGGAAAAGATTTCACAGAAGGCGGTTTTTTTGTTATACTATGCTGAGAGGTGACTTATGCGGATTTTTGACACTAAAATTCAGGAGTTAAAGTACGAAGTTTTAAAAGAAGTGGCAAAGCGTACGTTTGACGGCGATTTGGGCGATTTGTATTACGAAATTCCTCGTCAAATCGTGCCGGGCCCGAAACCGACGATGCGTTGCTGCGTTTTTAAAGAACGTGCCGTAATTGAAGAACGCATTAAACTAGCAATCGGCGGCGACAAATCAAATCCGAATATCATCGAAGTTTTGGACAACGCCTGCGCCGCATGTCCGGTACATAGTTTTTTTGTAACCGACGTTTGCCGCGGTTGCATTACGCACCAATGCATGGACAACTGCCCTGTACAGGCGATTTCCGTTATCGATAAAAAAGCGGTGATTGACCGCGGAAAATGCATCGAGTGCGGAAAATGCACAAAATCCTGCCCGTACGGTGCCATTATGGAAATGACGCGGCCATGCGTCAGAAGTTGCAAGGCGGGAGCAATTAGTATTGACGAAAACAAAAAAGCAGTCATTGACAACGACAAGTGCGTGATGTGCGGGGCGTGCGTTTACCAATGCCCATTTGGAGCGATTAGCGACAAGTCCTTTTTGACCGATGCCATTCACATTTTGAAAGACTCCGACTTTAGCAAAAAATATCGCGTTTACGCCGTCATTGCACCGGCGATCGTCAGTCAGTTTAAATATGCAAAAATCGAACAGATTGTTACGGGGATTCAAAAACTCGGATTTTATCAGGTGATGGAGGCCGCTTTGGGGGCTGATATCACGTTATCCAAAGAAGTAAAAGAAGCGGAGGAAAAAGGCGTGATTACGACCTCCTGCTGCCCTTCTTTCGTGATGTATATTGAAAAACAATTTCCGCAACTTGCAAAATACATTTCCGACTCCCCTTCCCCAATGGTGGAAATGGCACGATTGATTAAAAGCGAACATCCGGACGCGAAAGTGATTTTTATCGGGCCTTGCACCAGTAAAAAATATGAATTTCAGTTAGAGAAAACGGGTGGGGCCGTGGACTGCGTGATTTCGTTTGAGGAACTGCAAGCGTTACTTGACAGCCGCGAAATCGACGTGGAAAATTTGGAGGAAACACCGCTGAACAATGCATCCTTTTACGGAAGGATTTTTGCGAAATCCGGCGGAATTTCCCAAGGAGTGAAAGATATTGCCACGAAGGATTTTCATCCTGTGGCGTTAAACGGATTGGAAGAATGTAAAATCGGCCTATTAAAACTCAACAAAGGGTTGTTGCCAAATCAATTTATTGAAGGGATGGCATGCGTCGGCGGATGCATCAACGGCGCACTTTGTTTGCATCACGGGCCGAAAAATGCCGTTGACGTGGATAACTACGGCAAGGAAGCGGCACAGCATTCCATTGAAAACTCCGTAATGCTGTACCAAGTGGTGGAAGAAAAAAAGAAAAACAAAAAATAAGGAGAACTTTGCGTTTTTAACTGCCCTGAAAACGGGCAGTTTTTTTGTACGCTTTTTCCTTGGTAGAGAAGTTGTTCCTTGCCTTAGCGGAAACGGCTTTATATTGATTTTGATTTTTGGGGAGTAGCACACTTACGACGCCCCCTATTTTCAGCAAGAATGACAAACTTATTTTTAAAAAAAGAATAGCCTTATTTTTGCAAAGGATGACGAACTTATTTTCCTTTTTATAATTTTAATACGGAGCGATAGGCTGTCGAACGCAACCCCTGCCATGCTTCACACTTTTTAAAAAATTTTCATAGGATACGATAAGGTTAATTTGAAGGAGAATGCTATGAGTTTTAATCCATGCTGCAATAATCATCATCACCCGAACGGAAATTGTTGCAAACCGAATTTTTACGTGGGAGCAACAGGTCCTACCGGCCCGAGAGGCCCGCAAGGATTCCCGGGGCAACGAGGTCCGACGGGCGCACAAGGCCCTATCGGACCGCAAGGCATTCAAGGGCCACAGGGACCTACGGGGCCAATGGGACCGCAAGGACCGGCAACGGATACCATTGCCGTTGGCACTACAACGACAGGATTCCCGGGATCGGCGGCAAACGTTACCGAAGTTTTATCCGGAAACGTGCATACGTTTAATTTTGTGATTCCGCAAGGTGCTACGGGGCCACGTGGAGCAACCGGCGCAACGGGTGCCGGCGGAGCAACCGGACCGCAAGGAATCCAAGGCCCACAGGGAGCACAAGGCGTACAAGGAGCAATCGGCCCTACCGGTGCAACCGGAGAAGTTGGACCGACAGGACCACAGGGACCTGTTGGAGCGACAGGCGAACAAGGACCGGCAGGACCTGCTGGAGCGACAGGACCGACAGGCCCTCAAGGGATAGCCGGTGCTACCGGTGCAATAGGGCCTCAAGGACCGGTTGGGGAACAAGGGCCGGCGGGACCAATTGGAGCAACGGGGCCGCAAGGTTTGCAGGGACCTGCTGGAATACAAGGGCCGGTGGGTCCAACAGGACCACAGGGGGCACAAGGCGTACAAGGAGCAATCGGCCCTACCGGTGCAACCGGAGAAGTTGGGCCGGCAGGACCACAGGGACCTGCCGGAGCAGCCGGAGCAACAGGACCTCAAGGGCCGATTGGAGCAACAGGGCCGACAGGGCCGACAGGGCCGCAGGGGCCGGCGGGAATACAAGGACCGGTGGGTCCGACAGGACCACAGGGACTTAATGGAGAACAAGGGCCGGTGGGTCCGACAGGGCCG
>CAKPPA010000029.1 GCA_934177025.1 uncultured Clostridia bacterium | reverse complement strand
TCGACATCCACCGCTTGCCCCGCAATCATGCCGCACATCCCTGCCGCTTCCGCAATCGTTCGGCATGCCGCAACGTAGGAAGGCGTCATTGTGCCGCACAAAAGCGTTTCGTAAGCCGCATTCAACAAGGCGTCGCCCGCAAGCACTGCGTTTGCTTCGCCGAATTTTTTGTGGGACGTGAGCCTGCCGCGACGATAATCGTCGTTGTCCATGCAAGGCAAATCGTCGTGAATCAACGAATAGGTGTGAATCATTTCCACCGCCGCCGCAAGCCGCAACGCATTTTCGTCCTTTTTGCCGTAATGCTCCGCCGTTTGCAACGTTAAAAACGGACGAAGGCGTTTGCCTCCGCCGAACAAACTGTATGCCGGAATTTTGCGAAAACCGACGACGTCGTTCGGAAGGAATTTTTCCAAAATAACGTCGATTTCCGCCGTTGTTTTTTGCAGTAACGCCTCAAACTCCGTCATCGTTTCGTTCCGTCCGTACAAATTCTTCCTCAATGCCGTCCAACTTTTCGCTGATTTGCGTCAGTTTGCCCTGATAGCGGCTGAGTGCTTCCAAATAACTTTTGCTTAGTTCCACGCCCTCGTCAAACAGTTTTAGGCTTTCGTCCATCGAAACGGCATCCGACTCCAACTGCGAAAGGATTGCGTCCAACCGCGCCGTAAGTTTATCAAAATCCATTTTTCTTCTCCGTTTGTTTTACGTTGTTTATCCTAGCGTCCGCCGTGCCGTCCGCAAAATACAAGCGAACATCCTCGCCCGAACGAAGTTGCGTTACCGAAGTGATGCGCAAGGCATCCTTTTCCGCCGCGACAAAACCCTTCCTTAAAATGCGAAGCGGGTTGCTTGCATCCAGCCGAACGGCGGTAAGTTCCTCGTTGCGTTGCAAATTCGCCCACTTTTTTTCGCACAGCGTTTGCATACGCCGCAATTTTGATACGCACGCATTTTGCCGTTCGGAAATTTTTTTTGCACAGCCACGCTCGGCACGACGAAGGCGCGTAATGGCGGTAGCACGCGCAAAGGCGTACTTTTTTTCCGTTTGGCGGCGCATTTGCATGAGGCGCGACAAAACTTCCCTTTGAACGTCCGCTTGCGTGGCGGTAATTAACTCTGCCGCTACGGACGGAGTGGACGCGCGCACGTCCGCCGCATAGTCGATGAGGGTGAAATTCGTTTCATGCCCGACGGCGGAAACCACCGGTTTTTTGCACGCGTAGGTTGCGCGAACGATTTCCTCCGAATTAAATACGGACAAATCCTCCTCACTGCCGCCGCCGCGTGCGACGACTACGGCATCCACGTCCGCTTCCGAAAACCAACGAATGCCGCGCAAAATTTCCGCTTCCGCAAAATCGCCCTGCACCCGTGCGGGAAACAGCACGATATCCAACGCGGGATTGCGCCGTTTGATGACGCGCATCATGTCGTGAATGACTGCCCCGTTCGGGGAACTGACGACACCGATACGACGCGGAAAACGTTTTAACGTTCGGTGATTGCGGAAGCAACCTTCCTTTTCCAAACGTTCCTTTTTTAACAGATACTGTACATACGCTTCGCCCTGTCCGTTTGCCTTTTCCGCCTTTTTTACCGTAAAGGAAACTTTGCCGTAGCGCGGCAAAAAATTCGGTCGCCCCGTGACCGTGACGAGGTCGCCGTTTTTAAGCGGGACGGTTAACACGTTGCCAAACGCAAAACAGGCAATTTGACAGGTTTCGTCCTTTAAGGAAAAATACACGGCATCCTGCGAATAGGAAACGTTTGTAACTTCCCCCTTGACGCGAATATCGAACAGCAACGTTTCGCTTTCGAACATTGCTTTGATGAAGTTGGACAGTTGTGTTACCGTGATAACGTTCATTTTTTGTTGTTTTGTTGTAAATCGAATGCTTTTAGCGTGTTCATGGCAAGCATGGTAACCGTCATCGGACCCGTGCCGCCCGGCGTCGGGGTGAGCGAACCTGCCACCTCGGAAACTTCCTCGAATGCAACGTCGCCGCACAGTTTGCCGCTTTTGAAATTAATGCCGACGTCCACCACCACGGCACCCGGACGAACCATGTCCGCCGTAACCCATTCCGCCTTACCGACGGCAGAAACCAAAATATCCGCGGTTTTGGTGATTTCCGACAAGTTTTCCGTTTTGGAATGGCACAACGTAACCGTTGCGTTTTCCTGCGTCATAAGCACCGCCAAAGGCTTGCCGACAATGTTGCTTCGGCCCAACACGACAACGTGTTTGCCCTGTACGGAAATGCCGTAAAACTTTAACAATTCCATCACGCCGCCCGGGGTGTTCGGCACAAATGCATCCTTATCTCCCAAAAACAGATTGCCGACGGAAATCGGATTTACCCCGTCGACGTCCTTCCACGGGGCAATGGTTTTTTGCGCTTCGGTGCGGTCGATGCCCTTCGGCAGCGGCATTTGCAGTAAAATGCCGTTTACTTGCTCGTCGTCGTTTAAACGTTGTAGCGTTGCTTTTAATTCCTCGGTTGTCGTAAGGTCGCCTAGTTCCACGACTTCCGTCAAAATGCCGAGTTCGCGAAAAATTTTGACGTTGTTTTTTAAGTAGGAAAGCCCCGAAGGATTGTCTCCCACTTGCACAACGCACAATTTTACGTCCTTGCCCGTTTGCTCCTTGCGAAGTTTTACCTGCTCGGCAACCGAATTACGCAACTTTTCGGAACACTGCGTTCCGTTTAACAAAAATGCACTCATTCGTTTTCCCCCTTGTTTGCTTTGTAGACGGCAGCCAAAATTCCGTTCACGAAGGATACGCTTTTTTCCGCCGAAAACTTTTTCGCCAAATCCGCCGCTTCGTTGATGACGACGGGCGCAGGCGTGTCGGTGTACAACAATTCGTACACCGCTACCAACAAAATCGCAAAATCGACCTTAAAAATTCGATCCGCGGAATAGCCGCGCGCATACTCGGCAATGACGTTTTTTAACGCTTCCTTTTGCTCCACTACGCCGTGGTACACACCGAACAAATACGTTTTATCCTCGTCCGTTAATTTTTCCGTGTCGAACAGTTCCGCATCCAACTCCGTTTGTTCGACGCCGTTGAACAGATACTCGAAAACTAAATCCAAACACACTTCTCTCGCGTATTTTCTCATAACACCTCTCGCAAAAAAGCCCTTTGGCGTACCAAAGGGAAATTGTTGTTTATTCTTCCGGCTGCTCCTGTTTCACGGAAAAATCCACGTCCACGATATGCACGTTTACCGTTTTCACTTTGAAATCCGTACTGGATTCCATTGCCGTTTTTATGTTTTGTTGAATTTTGAACGCTATGTCGCGCACAATCGCATCCGCACGCAACGTAACGTAGACGTCCACGAACAGGTACCCTCCGACCATGTCGATTTTGACGCCTTTGAGATACTTTTTGCTCAGTTTTGCGTTGCTTTTCATCGGGACGACGCCGTCCATTTCCTCCAGCGTGTAGCGAACGATTTGTTCCGCTATGGCACTACTGTACTCGGTTTTTCCGTTTCGATCCGATTTTGTGTAAACTTTCATTTTTCAACCTCTTACCTACTGACTTAATTTTAACACATTCTATGTAAAATTACAACCGGATATTTTCACAGAAAAGGAAACTTGTTGCTTTTTCAGAGTCGATTCCGCATTTTTTCAAAAAGAACGAAAAAAAGAGGAGAAACTCCTCCTTTTTGTTGCTTACTGCAAGTATTTAATGACGGATTTTGCTTTTTTGTGCTGTTCCTTTTCAAAATCGCCCCACAACGACTGAATTTGATGGTTTGTTACTAATTCCGGATTGGTTTCCACCTGCCGGATGCCGTACTTCAAAAAGGCTTCGATCATGTCCTCCATGATGATTGCCATGGCACCTTTGGCGCGATACTCGTCCGCCACGCCAACAATCGCCAATTCCGAGCCTGTCGGATGCTTTTTTTCGTTCAAAATTCCGAAAATGGCAGGCAAGGTTAGTTTTCCGCCGGATTTACGGAAGCATTCGCACAAATTCGTAAACGCCAGCCCGAGCCCGACGACGTCGCCCTGTTCGTTGACCACGAGCGGGAAGAAATCCAAATTAATAATGGAACGGAACTGCCCCGCAATTTGATCGCGCAGGCGTTGCGTCAACGGCACTGCGCCGTGCAGCACACTGTAAGCGCGGTCGTACAAATCGAAAATTTGATCCTGATATTTTTTGATTAACGTCCCGATGTTTTTTTCCTTTACGAGGGAAAGATGATACCTTTTCCGCGCGATTTCCGCAATGCGACGCACTTTGTCCGGCACTTTGTCCGGCACGGTGATGAGATACTCGTGCCACAGGCATTCGTCCTCGTACCCGCATTGCCGAATGAGCGGATAGTAGTAGTCGTAGTTGTAGTTCGTGGCAAGCGTTGCTTTGCGGTCGAACCCGTCCACACGCATGCCTTCCCGATCCATATCGTAGAAGCCGAACGGGCCGTGCACGATGTCCATGCCCTCCTCCCGCGCGAATTCCTCCACTTTTTCCAAAAGTTTTTGCACTACTTCCAAATCGTTGACAAAGTCGAACCGCGTAAAGCGCATCCGCTTTTCCCCGCTCAGTTCGTTGTACTTTAACTGAATGAGGCCGGCGATTCGGCCAACGACTTTTCCGTCGCGCAGTGCTAAAAAGTACTTGGCTTTGCATTGTTCGAACGCCGCATTTTTTTTCGGATTCAGCAAATTGATTTCATCCCCGTAAGTGTAAGGAATGTAGTACGGGCATCCGCGATACAACTCGTTCGGGAAGTCGACGAACTTTTTGAAATACTTTTTATCGGCACTTTTGATTTCGATAATTTCTAACATAGTTCCCCCAAAAAATAAATAAAATAAAATAACAACCGCACAAAAAGAACGCTTTTTTGTGCTACCTGCCCCTCGAAACGACGAGGAACCCCTTTGTAGTTTACTCTATTTTCCCTCGTTTGACAATATATTTTGGGAAAAAGTTCCCGAACGGAGGCTTTTATCAAAACCATTTTTCGAACGGTTGTTGTCGTTACCGTTTTTTCCACGTTGGATCAACTCGGCGGGTTTGTTTACCGCATTTTCCTTTCGCGCGCATTGGGTGCGGAAGGACTTGGCAATTACCAAATTGCAACCTCCGTGATTTTTGTGATGTTTTCCGTTGCCGCAAGCGGGTTGCCGTTTGTCCTCGGGACGAAAATTGCAGAGTACGAACAAAGCAAAAATTTTGAAGCGGCAAACGGGCACGTGACGGCGGGGCTTGTCCTCGGGGTGGCGTTGTCCACCGCGGTAGTCATCGGGTTTTTGCTGTTTCAAAAACCCTTGGCACGCCTGACGGGTAAGCCGGAAATCATGCGCATGATTGTTTTTATGCTCCCGTCCGTTTATGCCGTCAGCCTTTCCTCCGTGTTTCGCGGGGCGTTGTGGGGAAAAAAGGAGTTTTTCGCACACAGCGGGCTGGAAGTGATAGAACAATTGATTCGCCTTACGCTTGCGTTCCTGCTGTTTCGCGGCAATGTTTCCCCCGCCGAAAAAGGCTTTTATGCAAGCATTGTGTTTAGCGCAACCTGTTTTTTGACGACGCTGGCTTCCTACTTGCTGTTTCGAAAACACGGCGGAAAATTCGGCGCGCCCGCTTTGTACCTAAAACCGATTTTAAAATCCGCCGTGCCGCTTAGCGGCATTCGCATTGCGGGAAATGCGTTTCAGTCCGCAATTGCCGTGCTGTTCCCCTTTTTACTGGTGAAGTTGGCGCATTTTACCGGTGCGGAAGCCATTGCCGAATACGGAATCCTTTCCGGCATGACCATGCCCGTTTTGTTTTTTCCGATTATTTTCGTGACGGCACTTTCCACCACGCTGCTGCCGGAAATTGCCGGAGAACTGAAAAACAATCGCCCCGAACGCGTGCGCTATTTAATGCAAAAAGCCATTCATTTTTCCATGCTGTTCGGCGGGCTGGGGCTGGGGTGCTTCCTCGCGTTCGGCCCGCAATTGTGCTACGTTTTGTTCGACAACCTGCAAGCGGGCATTTACTTGCGGTTTTCCTGCATTTTAATGATTCCGCTTTCCCTTTGCATGCTGACGACCAACCTGTTAAGTAGCCTCGGGCTGGAGTACAAAAGCACAAAAAATTACGTCCTCGGTGCCGCCGTCCTCCTACTTTGCCTTGTGTGCCTGACGGCAAAACTTCGAGCCTATTCCGTGATTGTGGCGGCAATTTGCGGCGTGGGGATTACCGCCTTTTTGAACTTACGGCAAATTTGTCGCACCATTCAACTGAAAGCGGATTTTTTAGGCACCTTTTGGAAGCTCGTTGCTTTTTCGGTGTTTTCCGCCCTGAGCGGAATTTTACTGAACGATGCCCTTACCAAGCGATTGCCGGATACGTTTTGCATGATTTTGTGCATTTGCCTGACTTTGGGAATTTTTTTGTACCTTACAACCACCTTTCGCACGGCGGACATAAATTACATGTGGAAATTGCTTTTTCGTTCCCCTCCCCGTGCCTTCCGTAAAAACAAAATTTTTCGAAAAACCAAATAAACACGCACCCCTTTTGTTTTTTGATTTTTTGCATAAAAAAACGAGTCACTCGGACTCGTTTTTGACGTTTTCAAAGAAGTTTTCGGAACGCCCCTTTTGCATTCCGTTGCAAACGTCGGCATTCCACTTAGGAAATTTTTTGTTTTTGAACGTAGCGTAGTAACGCCGGACTACTGAGGATACCCGTGCTTAACAACAGGTTGCACAAAATCCAAAACGGTTGCCCGCCGGCTTTAAACACCACGAACGCCCAGTACACAGACATGCCCCCTTCTATTAACCCCGTAATCGTAGGATAAAACGGAGCGGCACCGAAGTAGCAGTACAGTAGCGTTTCGCCCGCAGCGGTTAAACCCAACGTGCAAATGACAAAACTGATCACCGAGGAAATCAACAATTTTAAAAACAAGTTGTTCAACGGCAAACGTTCGACGCAAATGCCCGGGATAATTGCCATAACAGCGTTACTGAGCGTGATTAACGGCATCCACACAATGCCGCCTTCCGGCAAAATCAACGCCGGAATGATGTCCGCAATCGCGGCGGACGCCGCACCCAGCCACGGGCCGATGAGTACCCCTGCAATCGTGCAGTACGAGTAGATAAGGCTCATCCTGCCGAACGCACCGAGTTTCGGTAACTGCGACGAAAAGATGTTGAGCACAACGCCTACTGCGACGAACATTGCGGTAATCGCCAATTTTTTTGTAGTGTTTGTTTTCATCATAACCTCCTTGCAAAAGAGGTCCATAACAAAGTCGATTTTTGCATAAAAAAAGCCGAATCCATCGGCAAAGTCATGCAAAATCATAGTTTGCAACGGACGCAATTTGACACCGCGGTATTCCCTTTGTTCCCGGGCAACTTCCCATCCCGAGACACTTGACGCGTCAAATTTACTTTGCACTTTTCTAAAACCTATTATACTCCGCGTAAAAAAAATGTAAACTGTTTTGCGGTATATTTTTCGCTAATTTTGAAATAATTCGACTATGCTTACAATCTTTATCCGAGCGATCCTTTTATTTACCGTTTTACTGATTGTGATGCGCCTGATGGGAAAGCGGCAAATCGGCGAAATGGAGCCTTACGAATTGGCGATTACCCTTGTGATTGCCGAACTTGCCTGCATTCCGATGGCGGACAAATCCATTCCGCTTGCCTACGGCATTGTGTCCATCCTTACCATGTACTTTTTGCATCAGGTGATTTTGCTGGTGAGTAAAAACGCAAAAATCCGAAACTTTATCAGCGGCAAGCCTGTGCTTGTTATCGACAAAAACGGCATTAATTACGCCGCGTTAAAGGCAATGAGTTTGCGCACGTCGGACTTGTTGCAGGCAATGCGGACGGACGGCTGTTTTTCCGTGGAGGACATCGATTTTGCGCTGTTTGAAACAAACGGGCAACTTTCCGTGCTGAAAAAGGCACAAGTACAAAACGAAAAGCCCCTACCTGTACCCGTGTTGGTGGACGGCGACTGGCAAACGGAGGAAATTCAAAAATACGCCGTCGACGAAACGCGCATTCGCCGTGAATTGAAAAAATTGCGTTTGAAGGAAAAGGACTTGTTGCTCGTGACGATTGACGAAAACAAGCACTTGTTTGTGCAACCGAAAAACAAAGCGTACTTTACCACTACGCTACCGGAGGAACCGACATGACGAAACAAATTTTTACCGTTGTTGTACTCCTTTGCCTCCTCGTCGGGGGAGGATTTTGGGAAACCGACTACGTGAAACGTGCGTTTTGCGAACTCGAAACGGAGTTGGATTGGCTCATTGACTTGACGGAGCGGGAAGCGATTACCGAAACGGACTTTCGGCAAGTGAAGGAAAACTGGTATCGCATACGCGAAAAAATCGAATTTTTCCTAAATCACACCGACATCATTGAGTTCGATTACCGCATGGCGGAATGCGAATCGTGCGTGAAGTACCGCAAATTTCAACCGGCGCACGCACAACTTTTTGTGATGAAGGAATTGAGTCGGCACATTCCGCATATGATTACGCCGTCCATCGAGCATA
The DNA here is from genome assembly GCA_934177025.1 of uncultured Clostridia bacterium. Classification (GTDB taxonomy): domain Bacteria; phylum Bacillota; class Clostridia; order Christensenellales; family CAG-314; genus CAKPPA01. The sequence goes on along the minus strand of CAKPPA010000029.1, from coordinate 1,824 downwards.
TTTTGTAGTTCCCCTATGAAAAGAAACGTAAACCGCCCCGTGGCTTCACGGGGCGGTTCCTTTACCAAAAAATGGAATTAAAACAAAAAAACAAAGGTTTAGTTTAATTTACAATTTAAGTACTCCTCCGCACTTTTTAGGCGTTGGACGTGATAAGCGAAATAATCGGACAGCACTTTTAACGCGCCGGACAGAATGTTTTCGCGAATTTTTAGGGTATGTAGGCGGTCGTAATCCGTTTCCGAAATCCACTTCATGGTTTGGATTACCCCTGCCGGCAACGGTTTTACGGTAGCATCCGCACATTGTGCGCACACGATGCCGCCGCGCTCGAAGTCAATGCCGGAAAGCAGTGTTTTGGAGCCGCAAGCCGTGCATTCCTTCCACTGTAAGCGAAAGCCCGCCAGATCCAGCGACCGCGACAAAAAGTGCAACAACACCGTTTTCGGAACGGCTGCGGTTTTTAATTGCTTTAAAGCGCGAATGGCTTCCAAAAACAAAGAGGCATCCGGCTGATTTGTTTGCCCTAACACGCGCAACGTTTCCAACACGCACGTGCCTGCATAAAACCGATCGAGATCCAACCGAAGTTCGTAAAAACTTTCGATTTCCGTGCAATTCGTTACGGTGTACCTGCCGTTACGCTCGCTTAACACAAATTCGGCAAAACAAAAAGGCATTGCCGCGAATTTCATTTTCGCGTTTGCCTTTTTTACCCCTTTTAACACGGCGGAAAACTTTCCCCGTTCCGGAGAAAACAGACCGATGATTTTGTCGTTTTCGTTGATATCCGCCGCATTCAGCACAATCGCATTCGATACGATACCGTCCATTATTTTAACCTTTTGTACAACGAATAAAACGCGGGATTTCCGGTTTTTTCAAACATTGCCCAAACTAATTCGGGGCGCAAACCCTGTTTCACCTTGCCTCACCTCGCTAAAAGTATGAGGCATTTTTTGCCTTTTTATTCGTTACAATTCCTTTTTGTCATAACCGACTTCTTTCAACAAAAAGTCGCTGTTGCGCCAATCTTCCTTCACTTTGATCCAAAGCGACAAAAACACTTTGTCCCCCAGCATGCCTTCCAACGAACGCCGTGCCATCGAAGCGATTTTTTTCAGCCGTTCGCCGCCCTTTCCGATTAAAATCGGCTTGTGGGTTGCTTTTTCCACAAAAACGTTTGCGTCGATGTTCCACATCCGTTTTTTGGAGTCGTACTGCATTTCGTTAATTTGCACGCCGACGCCGTGCGGAATTTCCTCGTCGATGCACAACAGGATTTTTTCGCGAATGATTTCCGCCGCCAAAAACCGTTGCGGACGATCCGTAACGTCGTCCTCCTCAAAATACATAACGTCGTCCGTCAAGTATTTTTTTAAGCCTTCACGAAGTAACCCGACGTTTTTTTCCTTTTTTGCGGAAACGGAGTACACTTCCTTAACTTCCGGCAGGTCGTTTAATTTTGCAAGTTCGGCCATGACGTGATCCGGCTCGGCCAAATCCGTTTTGTTGATTACGACGACGAGCGGGGCTTTTTCCGCATATTTTTTCATCCGCTCGATTTCCCCGTCCGAAATGCCTTTCGTTACGTCGATGACCATGACGACGCAATCCACGTCCGCCACGCCGCTTTCAATGCTTTTTGCCATGTATTCGCCCAGTGCGTTTTTCGGGCGAATCCACCCGGGGGTGTCCACAAAAATCATTTGATGATTGTTTTCCGTCAAAACACCGAGCACTTTGGTGCGCGTCGTTTGCGGCTTTGGACTGACGATACTGACTTTTTGGCGAATCAGTGCGTTTAGTAGCGTTGATTTGCCT
>CAKPPA010000028.1 GCA_934177025.1 uncultured Clostridia bacterium | reverse complement strand
CGGGCAAGCACTTCTCGACATGAGCGTGAAGGAGTCGGCAAGGAAAATCGCCGTGCATTTTTCGGCGCAGTTTTCCCGATAGGTCGTGCGCTCCTTCGACGTAACGTAAGTTGCGTCGGTTGCTTTCAATGCAAGTGCCGTTACGTCGTAATTCATGCTTTCGTTGTGTTTTTGGTATGTTTCGTCAAACATATGCGCGCCCGTTGCGGCGTCGGAAATCGGGTTCAGCACAAACATCACCGATCCCAAGTACTCTGTTTTTGCCGCATCGTCGTAGTTGCGTTTTTCGGCTTCGCCGTTCAAATAGCCCTGAACGTCGTTCATGGCGCACAGGTATGCCGCGCCGGAAATGCCTTTTTGCACGTCGTTTTCGCTCGGGGCGTACTGACTGTTCCAGCCTGCAACGTACGCCGCGTAAATGCTTTCGTTTCCGTTAATGCCTTCATCGGTAATTTTCGGCATATTGTCGAGCCACGTTTGCATTTTCAGGTTGGTGTAAACTGCCGTAGCGGCAGCGTTTTGCGGGGTAGGGCATTTTTCGAGCCACGTCCCGATTGCGGCAGAACCGCCCGAGGCAGGCAACTGTGCCTTCCACGTGGCGAACTGCGTGTAGTACGCATAGGCGTTTTGGAATTCCGTAGTAAAGTAGCCGTCAAATTTTTCCAAACCGTCCGTTGCGTCGCAGTAGTATTTGATGTTTCGGTGGTTAAACGACGCTTCGACTTCTTTTTGTATAATCGTATCCTGAATGGCGTCCTTGGTTTGCCCGATGTTTCCGCTGCCGCTAATCATCATAACGCAGGCAAGCATAAAGCATACCGCAAACGTGATGATTGCCCACATGGTGCTGTTTGCTTTGCACGATTGTTTAAACAATGCTTTACTGAACATTTTTTTCGTTCTCCTTTTTTGTCATTAAAATATTTTGAAAGTGTTTTTCGAGCGTGTACGGAATTTCGGAAATAAATTTTACGTCGTAATGTTTCAATTCCTCCAGCAACCTGCCCGTATCCTCCACGTTGATTTTAATCGTCACTTGATGGTACTGTTGTTGCAATCGTGTAATTTCGTAACCCGCTTTGCGGAAGGTTTCGTAATCCTCGGTTCCCTTAAACTCGATTTTCATATCTTTCACGGGGCGATTCCGAATGGCGTTCATATCGGCAACGTCCACAATGTGTCCGTCGTTAATGAGTGCCACGCGGTCGCACGTTGTTTCCAACTCCTCAAACAGGTGACTGCTCATAAAAATCGTTTTGCCTTTGGCGTGTTCCTTTTTAATGATGTCAAGGAAGGTCACGCGCATCAGCGGGTCGAGCCCTGTTGTCGGTTCGTCCAAAATAATGATCGGTGCATCGTTCATCAGTGCGGTAACGAGCGCAGTTTTTTGCTTCATGCCTTTGCTCATGCGCTTCAAATTGGCACGCGGGTCGAGCTGCAACTTTTCAATGAGTTCGTTGGCGTACGTCATATCCTTCAAGCCGTAAAACTCCGCCTGACAACGCAAAAAATCAATGCCCGTCGGCAAGTCGGGGAATGCGATTTCCCCCGGCACGTACCCGATGGATTTTGCAATTTCGCTGGCATGCTCCCACGACGAAAGCCCGTTGACTTTCACACATCCTTTCGTCGGTTTAATAAACCCTAAAATGTTTCGAATGGTGGTGGTTTTGCCGCTGCCGTTCGTGCCGACAAAGCCAACCATTTCGCCTTGGGCAATGGTTAGGTTTTCGTCAAAAATGCCTCGGCCGTTTCCGTAGTCCTTGGTGAGGCCGTTCATTTCAATTACGTTCATTTCAGCGCACCTCCGAAATCCTTGTCCTCTTTGTAAAATTTCATAAAGTAATCCTCCAGCGTTTCACGGCGATTGGAAAACTGCGTCGCGCGGCATTGCGACAAAAGCGCGATAAAGGCGTTTAAATCCTTGTCCTCGAGCGACATTTTTAAGCCGCCGTTTTCGTCGTACCCGAGTAAATTCAGCGAGGAAAGTTTTTTGCTTTCCGTTGCAAATTTTTTCTCGTCCGATTTGTTTGCAAAACTCACCGAATAGTACTTTAACGCCGCGTGCTTTAGGTCGTCGGCAACAAATTCGGAAACGATTTTGCCGTCCTTAATGATGGCAATGCGATCGCAAGTGGAGTCGATTTCGGAAAAAATGTGGCTGGATAGCAAAATCGTTTTTCCGCGGGACTTTTCCTCGTGAATAAACCGCACGAACGTTTCCTGCATCACAGGGTCAAGCCCGCTGGTCGGTTCGTCCAAAATCAGGACTTCGGGGTCGCTCATAAACGCCGTCACCACGGCAAGTTTTCGTTTTACCCCCAAACTCATGCGCTTGGTTTCGCCGCGAAGCGCAATGTCGTCAAGTTCAAACAAAGCAAGCATTTGCTTTAAGCGTTCGTCGTTTTTCACTTTCGTCAGCGACTGCATCATGCGGATAAATTCCCAACCCGTCAGCCCTTGCGGCAGCGAAATTTCGCCGGGAATGTAGCCTACGTGGTTCAAAATTTCGTAGTAGTGATCAAACGTCGGCTTCCCAAGGATGTACGTTTCGCCTTTGTCCGGTTTGGAAAATCCCATTAAATGCCTTATCGTTGTGGATTTTCCGGCACCGTTCGGGCCTAAAAATCCAAAAACCTCGCCTTTTTTGACGGCGATGCTTACGTCAAACACGCCTCTGCCGGAGCCGTAATCCTTCGTAAGATTTTTTACTTCGATATCGTTCATTTAAAATTCCTTCCTTTTCTCAACATTGTTGACTCGTTGATTTTTTTTCAGTATAATTTAATTGTTGTCAGGTATTATACGCACTCTCGAAAAAATGTAAATACAATTAAAGCGACATTGTTCAAATTTCAACACTGCCGTTTTACTTGTTAAAAGAATGGGGAAAATCGCAAAATGAAGGCACAAAATTTAAACAATTCGTCGGTAAAAACAAGGAAACTGATTCGCACGACTTTTGCCGAAATGCTTGCGGAAAAAAAGGAAATCGGCAAAATTTCGGTGAGCGAACTTGCAAAGCGCGCCAACATCAATCGCGGCACGTTTTACTCGCACTACGATGATATTTACAGCGTAGCGGAGGATTACGAAAACGAACTGATTACCAATTTTTTCGACAATTCGCGCCTACTCTCCTCGGATAATTTTGCAAAGTTCATCGACGAACTTTTTAATTACATTAAGGAAAACGACGAGGAGTATCGCATGATGTGTAAATCGGACGATATTTTGTTCGTGGCAAAAAAACTGACGCTGTTGGCTTCGAGCAAGTGCCTCGAACTTTGCTACAACGACAAACGGCTCAAGGACAAAAAGCATCTCGACATCGAAATCAACATTTTTATCGACGGCTTAATTTCCGAGTACGTCAAATACTGCCGCGGTCAGCCCGTTGCGACTCCGGAGGAACTGCGCGAGTACACGTACGAGTGGCTCAACCGGTTTATTGCGCGGCGGTTTTCGACGGAGCGTGTGTAAATTTTCATCGGATGCAAAGTTTGATTGAAAAAAGGAAAAACGAAAAACGGCAGCATGCCGTCGGCACGTCACAACAAAACGGCGCGGCGGCTCGGTTTTTTTGAAAGTTGTCAAAGCAAAAAAACTACATTATAATAGTAAGGTTATGAAATCGGTTATTTTACGGAACGAAAAGGAAACTTTGGAATTTGCGCAAAAGTACGCAACGGAGTTAAAACAGGGGGACGTCGTCGTGCTGGAGGGGGACCTCGGTGCGGGCAAAACGACGTTTGCCAAAGGCGTTGCCAAAGGGCTCGGCATTACGGAACTTGTTACCAGCCCGACGTTTGCCATTCACAACGTTTATGAAAGCGGCTCAACGGTGCTAAACCATTTTGATTTTTACCGTTTGGATGCGTCGGAGGCGGAAGTGATGGGGCTGCACGAATTTTTCGGGCAGGACATTTGCTTGGTGGAATGGGCGGAAAACGTTAGGGAATTGTTGCCGGAGCATTATCGCCGCGTCAAACTGACAACGCTCGGACCGACGGAAAGGAGGGTGGAACTCTATGAAGATTCTTGCGATTGACACATCGTCGGCGAAGATGATTGTGTTGCTCTATAAGGACGGCGAAACGTTCGTGTATCAAAACGACTGCCAAAAACAGCACAGCGAAACGCTGAATCCCGCGGTGGAGGAACTTTGCCGCAAGGCGGAGGTTGCGCTTCAGGACGTCGACGTTTTTGCTTGCTGTGTGGGTCCCGGGTCGTTTACGGGCATTCGCGTGGGGATTGCCGCCATGAAAGGCTTTCGGACGGTGTTCGGAAAAAAAGCAATTTCCGTCAACTCTTTGGAAGTTGCGGCATATCATACAAAAGGATGCGTCACTGCGTATGCGGAGGCAGGCAGGGGCAATTTTTACGCAGCGGTGTTTGAGGACGGCGTGTGCGTAAAGCAACCCTTCCTTGCGACGTCGGACGAAAGCAGCGAACAAAAACTTTACTGCGGCAACGGCAACACGCCGGAAAATCTGTTAGGAACCGTGCTTCAAAAAATCGAACGCAACGAGTTTTCGCAGGATTGGGAGCCTTTGTACCTTCAAAAAAGTCAGGCGGAGGTCATGCATGAACGTCGTCAAACTGAATGATTCCGCCGCGCGTCGCTTGGCGGAAATCGACAGCGAGTGCTTTCGGGCGGAAGCGTGGAACGAAGGGATGTTTTTAAACTCCTTTGCCAATCCGTTTACAACGATTTTGGGCTGCACGGAGGGGGACGTTTTGGTGGCGTACCTGTGCTTCACAAAAATTCTCGACGAAGCCAGTATCGACAGCCTTGCCGTTTTGCCGGCGTATCGTCGGCGCGGCTATGCGGAACTTTTGCTAAAAACCGTGTTAAAGGAAGTCGCGGCGGCGGGCGTCAAGCGCATCTATTTGGAGGTGGAAATCACGAACGAGGCGGCACTGACGCTGTATCGGAAGGAAGGCTTTGTCGAGCAAGGCATTCGCTACCATTATTACGGCCAAAACCGTCATGCGTACGTGATGTTGCGGGATGACGGGGACAACGCAAGTTTATCAAAAACGGACGTTTTACAAAACAGCGAACGATAACGCAAAAACAACGATATTATTTTTACACGGATGGGGTGGAAACGCGGATAGTTTCGACTCCGTTTTTTTTCGTTTGGCACAAACGCACCGTGTCGTGAGTTTGGATTTGTGGGGGTTCGGCAAAAGCGATCCGCCCGACGGGTGGGACGTCGCAACGTACGCGCGTTACGTGCGGGAATTTTTGCGGTTACAAAACCTTTGCGAAATTTTTGTGGTGGCGCACAGTTTCGGCGGCAGGGTGGCGGCGGTTCTCAACGATTTGGAGCCGAACCTCATTCAAAAATTGATTTTGACGGACAGTGCCGGCATTCGCCCGAAACGAAGTTTCAAAAAAACTTGCCGCATCCTTCGCTACAAATGGAAAAAACTATGTAAAAAAGTTTTTCCGAAAACGGATCTTTCCCGTTACGGCAGTGCGGATTACCGCGCTTTGCCGGAATGCATGCGCTCAACGTTCGTCAAAGTCGTCAAGGAGGATTTAACCGCGTATTTTCGGCGCATTCGTTGCCCCACGCTTCTACTTTGGGGCGGGGAGGATGCCGAAACGCCGTTGTACATGGCAAAAAAAATCAAAAAATGCCTTACGGACGGGGCATTAATCGTGTTTCCGCATTGCGGGCATTTCGCCTATTTGGAGGAATCGGAACAATTTTTCCGCATTGCGGCGTGCTTTTTGGGGGACTGATGTTGTTACCTTATTTTTCGGGTTGCGGCAGGGTGCTGTTTGCCGTGGTCAACGCCCTTGTCGTGGCGGTCGGTTCGTACGATGCGTTGCGGTTGTTGCAGGCGGGTTCCTACCGTGTGCGCCGCGGCTATCGGCGTATTTTTCGGTCAAGGAGTTTTGCTTCGGGGTGCGTGGCAACCGCGTTGCTTTTGAGCCTAAAAGTGCTTGCCAAAGGCAAAGCGTTCGTTTTTTGCGGTGCGTACTTCCTAATGGCGGCGAGTTGGCTTGGTATCACGCTTTGCCGCAAACGCCGAACGCCCCTTCGCTTTACCCCGCGCATTCGGCGGCTGATAGGGACGCTATTCCTACTTGCCGCAGTGGAGGGCTACTTTTTTGCGGGGGAAGTGTTATTTTGCCTTTTTCCGCTCCTCGTCCTTTTGGCGCATGGAAGCAACTTGCCGACGGAAACGGTAATTCACGCCTACTACTTGCAAAAAGCCAAACGCACGCTCCGCCGTGCGAACGTTAAAATCATTGCGGTGGTAGGCAGTTACGGCAAAACAAGCGTGAAAACGTTTTTGACGGAGTTTTTGTCCCTACGTTACACCGTTTTAAAAACAAAAAACAGTTACAACACGCCGCTCGGGCTGGCAAAAACCATCAACGAGGAGTACCGCGGCGAGGAAATTTTCGTCGCCGAGTTCGGCGCGCGGCAAACGGGGGATATTCGCAAATTAATGAAACTCGTTTCGCCCGATTGCGTGGTGCTGACGGGTATCACGAGTTGCCATTTGTCCACGTTCGGCAGTTTGGAAAACGTCGTTCGCACTAAGTACGAAAGCGTAACGCACTTAAAGAAGGGCGGCTTCGCGGTGTTTAACGGTGCGGACGAAATTTGCCAAACGCTGTTCGAGCGAACGCAAAAACCGAAGTTTTGTTTCGGTAAGGACTGCCGCTACACGGACGCAACGTTTTCCGAACAGGGCGCAAAGTTTTCGCTTTGGTTCGGGCAAACCCGCTACGATTGCACGACGCCGACGTTGGGGCGGGCGCACGTCAACAACGTTTGCCTTGCCGCCTACACGGCGTTTTTGTGGGGCGTTCCGGCGGAAAAAATCGCCGAGGCAACGGCGTTCCTGCCGCAAGTGCCGCACCGATTGGAGCTGACGAAAAGCGGCGGCTTGTTTTTGCTGGACGACGGCTACAACTCCAACCCCGTTGGTTTTCGCAACGCTATGGAGGTTTTGCAAGGGTTTTCGGGCAAAAAATTCGTCGTCACGGCGGGGATTGTGGAGCAAGGCAGGGAGACGGAAGCCGTCAACGTTGCGGCAGGCAGGGAGTTACGCGTGGCGGATTACGTTGCGCTGTGGGGGCCGAATGTGCCGTACTTAAAACGCGGATTAACGGAAACGGGTTTTTCGGAACAAAATTTGTTCGAAGTGCATAGTTTAACGCAGGGCGTAGAGGCATTCCAAGGATTTTTTCAATCGGGGGACGTCGTTTTGTTCGAAAACGACCTACCCGACGATTTTTTGAAGGAGGGGTTATGAATCTTGCAGTGGTTTACGGCGGAAAAAGTTGCGAGCACGATATTTCCGTCATTACAGGGAAATTGGTAGCGGCGAATCTTGCCAAAAAGCACAAAGTTACCGAAATTTACATTTCCAAAACGGGGCAATGGTACCTTGCGGACGCCAAAGCGGACGTTGCGGATTATCGGGTGGAGTCGTCGTTGCGGCTAAAACCGCTGACGATTCGTGCGGGGGATCGACGGTTGTACGTCAAAAAACTGGGGCGGTGGAAGTCCGTCGGCGTGCCGGACTGCGTCCTTTTGTGTTTACACGGCCTCAACGGCGAGGACGGCAGCGTGCAGGGGCTAATGGAATTGGCGGATTTGCCTTACACCGGTTGCGGCGTTACGGCAAGCGGCGTTGCCATGGACAAGGTGGTTACCAAAAACCTGTTGCGTGCGCTTCGTTTGCGGCACCGCAAGGGTACGTTTCTCGACAAGGGCGACACTTCCTTGCGTGCCGTCAAAGCGTTGGGCTTTCCGCTGATTGTAAAACCGGCAAATTTAGGCTCGAGTATCGGCATTGCCGTGGCGCACAACGAGGCAGAACTGAAAAAAGCACTCGACGTCGCTTTTCGGTTCGACGTGCGAGTGCTTGTGGAGCAAGCCTTAACGGATTTTTATGAAGTCAATTGCGCCGTTTTACACGACGGCACGTCCCTCAAGGTGTCCGATTTGGAGCGGCCGCTGTCGGCGGGGGAAATTTTGTCCTTTCACGACAAATATCTTTCCGAAGTCAAAACAAAACGCAGGGAATTTCCCTTCCATTGCGCCATGGAGGAGGAAATGAAAGCGTCCGCCGCAAAAATTTACCGTGCGCTTCACGCAAGCGGCGTCATTCGCATCGACTACCTTATCGACAACAAAACGGGCTTGTGGTACGTCAACGAAATTAACACCATCCCTGGCTCCCTTGCTTTTTACCTGTGGGAAGGAACGTATTCCTTCGAAGCGTTGCTCGAAATTTTGATTCGCACCGCCATTGCAAATCATCGCCAAAAAGGGGAGCGGCAGTACGCGTTTGCGTCGGAGGTACTTACTTGTCCGAAAGGGCGGAAAGGTAAAGTTTCGCCAAATTAAGGACGGTGGTTTTCAGCTCCTCCTTTAGTTCCACAGGGGCAAGCACTTCCGCCTTGTCGCCGAAACTCAAAATTTTACTTTTCAGTTCGTTGTCCTGCGGCAATCGAAACTTTGCAAGGACTTCGCCATTTTGCTCAAAAATGTTTTCAACGCCGAGCCAGTCCTCCACGTCGGAGCGCACGGACGGCGAAATTTTTAAAACGATGTCGGAAAATTCCGCGTCGTTTTTTAATTCTTCCGGAGTTTTTAACGGCAGTTCCTTTCGCTCGAAGGTCGTTTCCGTTTTCGTAATGCTGTAAATGCGGGAAATTTTAAACAAGCGAAAATCCTGCCGAAACCGACAAAACGCGTAAACGTACCACAATCCGTCCTTAATCACAAAGGAGTGCGGCTCGATTTCCCGCTCGGTCACTTCGCCCTTGCGGGAGTGATAGCGAATAAAGCAAACGCGGTTTAAAAACACGGCGTTTTCCAAAATGGCAACCTTGTCCTGAAAGGAGGAGGAAAGCGGCGCGTCCACCAGCAAGCGATCGCTTTGCAGCACGTAGTTTCGATCCTGCAGTTGCGAAAGCGCAAGCAGTTTGTCCAAAATATCTTGGTTCAGGTCGTCCTTCACAACGGCGTCGTAACTTTTTAGTGCGGTAATAATGCGGTTGTATTCCCGCTCCGTAAAGTACAAATTTTTCAGTTTGAAGTTTTCCGTAATGGAAATGCCCCCGTGTAGGCCGCTGGTGGAATAAACCGGCACGCCCGCTTCGCTCAAAATGTTGAGATAGCGAAAAACAGTGCGTCGGGAAATTTCGAATTTGTCCGCAATTTCCTGCGCGGTGACTTTTTTGCTGTTCAAAAGCGTGAGTAGCACGCCTAAAATAACGTTACTTTGCATAATTTTTAAAAATTCCTCAAATTTATTTTAAAACAGTGACAGACGTATGTCAACAATTATGTAGTAATATAAGGTTAGAAACATCGGAAAGGAGTCAAAATGAAGTACGAAAGTTTACAAAAATTGTCGAAACGGCAGTTAATCGAAATGGTAAAAATGTTTGCGTCGGAGGAAAAACGAACGCTACCGGTGTTTAACGTGCGCAAAAATCGCGCCGTGGAGGAGTTGCTGCTCGTATGTAACGGCACTTCCGCGCGGAGTCGGATGCGGTTTTAAGGGAGGCAGGGTTTCTCCCACGTTTTTAAACGCATCCGTTCGCTTCCGTCTTTACGAAAAAGCAATCCTCTTTTACGGATAACGCTCAAACAATCGACTAAGGCACGCAACTTGTCCGAGGGACGAAGCCGTTACTGTCGAGCTAGGGTAGGCAAAACAAAAATGTAAGGCAGTACGGGCAATCGCTCCTTTCCGGCAATGCAAAACTCGGAATTTTGCATTTTGTGGAAAGCATTCAGTAATGCGCAAAAACAAAATTCCCGTTGGTTTTTAAAAAAGTTTTTTCTTGTTCCGAAGCCGCCGATTCTCCGTTTTTTTTGAATTTTATTTTAGTAACGCCGTAAACGGTGTAGCATTTTTCCCGTTTTACTTCTCACGTGCCGCGCGTCGGCAAATCCCCGTAGGGGCGGCGGCATCGGAACAAATCTTTCTATATTTTACTTTTCCCAAAATTTTACTTCCCAAAAAAATCGTGCAAAGTGAAAATGCACGGTTTTTTTGTTTTTGTAAGGCAAAATCGCTTCCGCTTGTTTCGGAGAACGTCCTTCTTTTGTCTCAGGCAACGTCTTTTTCTCTTGTTTCAGGCGACGTCCTTTTCTCTGTTTCGGGCAACGTCCTTTTCGCTTATTTGGGGCAACGTCTTTTTCTCTTATTTTGGGCGACGTCCTTTTCGCTGTTTCGGGTTTTTAAAAAGGCGGCGCATAATTTTTCCGTTTTGTCCATAAGGTATAGCAGGCGAAAAAAGGCATTGACACGATTCGACAATCGCAAACAATTTCAACTTTTTTCCGCCGTAGGAAAACGCTACAATAAGGGAGTGAAGCGGATGATTTATGCCGTAAACAAAAAGCAACTTGTCCTTGCGGCAATTTTTTTTCTGTGTTTGGTGTTGTGCGGAACGTTGATTTTTGCGCCGCAACCGCTGGGCGCGTGGGCGGCAGCGCGAAAAGTCCCCGTG
>CAKPPA010000027.1 GCA_934177025.1 uncultured Clostridia bacterium | reverse complement strand
ATGTTACCGCAAGGGTACGACACGCCGATTCTTTCCAACGGCAGCAATCTTTCGCAGGGGCAACGGCAGTTGATTTCCATCGCACGCGCCGCCGTGGCGGATCCGCCCGTTATGATTTTGGACGAAGCAACGTCCAGCATCGACACACGCACCGAAACGCTGGTACAACGCGGAATGGACGGACTCATGAAAGGGCGTACCGTGTTTGTCATTGCGCACCGCCTTTCCACCGTTCGGAATGCCGACGTGATTATGGTGTTGGAGTCGGGGGAAATTATCGAGCGCGGCAATCACGATAAATTAATCAAGGAAAAGGGCAAGTACTATCAACTTTACACGGGTGCGTTCGAATTGGAGTAAAACAGGTGTTTAAAACTCGTAAAAGGAAAAGCATGGGGCAAAAAGCGTGGAAACTTTTTTTGCCCTTTCTTTTTTTCAAAAAGCATTATTTTTTCGGCGAAAAGGACAAAAATCGTATGCAACAAGGGGAAAACAAGGGAAAAAGGCACGAAAAAAAACAAAAAGTAGGGCACAACGCAAAAGTTTTGGAAAAAATTAAAAATTCTTGTGTCGAAAATTGACAAAAAAAAGGAATGGAACTAGAATGGGTTGGTGAAAAAGAGAAGGAGGTTTTCCGTATGAATTTTTTGGCAGAAATTCAATGGATTAACTGGGGGCAGGCGGAAGCCTTAAAACCAATTTACTATTTAGCAATTATCCTTGTTGCAACGAAATCTTTGGGGATGCTAACGCGTCATTTCGGATTGCCGCAAGTCGTGGGAATGGTCATTGCAGGTTTGCTGATCGGCCCCGCGTTTTTTTTCGGGGTGGGCGAAGGCGGCTTCCACGGTTTGGTAAATCCGAACGAGCAGCAATCGGCAATTCTCAACACGTTTAGCCAAATCGGTGTAATTTTCATTTTGTTTTCCAGCGGGCTGGAAACGGACGTAAAGGAACTGAAAAAAAGCGGTGCGGTCGCTACACTCGTTGCGTTGGCGGGCGTCATTGTGCCGATCCTGTTCGGCTTTTTGGGAGCAATGTGCTTTATGCCGGGCGGCTTTGCGGAAGCCTTCCAAACGCGGGACTACGTGCTAAACGCATTGTTTGTCGGCACGATTTTGGCGGCAACCAGCGTGGGTATCACGGTGGAAACACTGCGGGAATTGGGGCATTTAAACACGAAAGTCGGTCAAACCATTGTTTCGGCGGCAATTATCGACGACGTTATCGGCATTATCGTGTTAAGTATCGTCACGAGTTTGCAGGGCGGTGCGGACGGTAACCCGCTTTGGGTAGTGATCGTCAAAGTTTTGATGTTTTTCGTCGTGATGATCGGCGTCGGCTATCTCCTTCGTCGTTACTTCTTTACTTGGCTCGTAAAACACTATCCGAATCATCGGCGCACGGGTATTTACGCTTTGGCAATGTGCTTTTTCTATGCGTTTATGTCCGAAGTGCTGTTCGACATCGCCGCAATTACGGGTGCCTACATGGCAGGTATCATGCTCAGCGGCTTGAATGCGGGCAAAGGGTTTGACGAAACGGCGATTATCGACAACAAAGTCATTCGTATGGGCTACTTGATTTTCTCGCCGGTGTTTTTCGCTTATATCGGAATTCATGCGGATTTTTCGCAGTTCCAGCCGTCCATTTTGCTGTTTGCGCTGATTTTCATCATTCTCGGCGTAGTAGGCAAAATCGTGGGTTGCGGCAGCGTTGCAAAACTTTGCAAGTACTCGGGAAAGGATTCGATGCGCATCGGTTGCGGCATGATTGCCCGCGGTGAGGTCGCCCTTGCCGTGTACAGTGCGGGGGCTACGCTCATCGCACGGGATGCCGCCGGTGCCGTGGTAGGCATCGATCCGATTATTCCGACCATTTGCTTAATTTTGGTATCCAGCATTTTGTGCCCGATTTTCCTAAAACTGTTGTTCCGCGACGAGTCGAACGGAAAAGGCAAAAAAGGCAAAAAAGTCAAAGTTCCGGTTGTCGGCGAGGAAGTGCGCGACGAGCACGCAATGGAAACGGCGTTGCGTCCGGAAAAGAATCCGTCGGAACGTTTGGGTTAAGTTTTTCGCAAAAACAAAAAGAGCATATTTTAAGGTCGCTCCTTAAAATGCGCTCTTTTTTTGTGCTGTTTGGTACTGTTTTTCGGGGAAAGCATCGTTTCCTTAAACGGGCAAAAGTTCCCCCAAGCAAACCGCATAAGCGGCAATGCCTTTCCCTTTGCCGACAATGCCGAGTTTTTCCGTCGTCGTTGCGCTGATATTCACGCATTCGGTCGGTACGTTTGCCGTGCTTGCAAGGTTTTTGCGCATTTCGTCCAAGTAGGGCGCAAGTTTCGGCTGTTCGGCGGCAACCACGCAGGAAATGCCGTGAATGTGCAGGCGTTGCGTTTTTTGTCGCACTTGCCGAAACAATTCCATACTGTCGGCATTGCGGTAGCGTTCGTCCGTGTCGGGGAATTGATGTCCGATGTCCGCTTCGCCCGCCGCGCTGAGGACGGCATCCATGACCGCATGCACTAAAACGTCGGCGTCGCTGTGGCCGAGTAGCCCTTTCGAAAACGGAATGCAAACCCCGCCGAGGCGGAGCGGCCTTCCTTCCACCAGCGGATGCACGTCAAACCCGTTGCCGATTACGGATTTTCCTAAATCGGTAGGGTAGGTAATTTTGCGGTTCGTGCGCTCCCCCTCGATAAAATGCAGGGGATATTTTTTTGCAAACACTTCGGAATCGTCGGTAAACGTGCCGAAAACTTCGTCGTAAGCGGTTCGCAATTTTTGCGTGTCGAAGGTTTGCGGCGTTTGCAGTAGCATAAGGCGTTCCCGCTCGATTTTTTCGCCGCGCGTTTTGTCGTAAACACTGTCCGTCGGCGATACGCACGGCACGGCGCAACCGTAACGTTCCGCTTCGCGAAAAGCGGTTTCCACAAGCCTTTCGCTTACGAAAGGCCGCGCCCCGTCGTGGATGGCAACATAGGTGCTGTTTGCGCTTAGTTGCTTTAATCCGCGCCGCACGGATTCCGTTCGCGTGGCTCCGCCCGTCACAAGCCGAACGCGATCCCGAAGCATTTCCGACAGGCGCAAAAAATCCTCCTCCTTACACACAACGACAATTTCGTCCGCATAAGGCAAAAACTTTTCCACTACGGTTTCCACCACGGTTTTTCCGTTTACGCATTCGAACATTTTCGGTTTTTGAAATCGTTCGCTTTGCCCCGCGCATAAAATCAAGGCACTTTTCATTCCGTCACCGCCCGCACGCGTTCCTCGTCCTTTTTCACTTTGTCGTCGGCGTTCAACACTTCGAAGCGCACGTCGCCGGAAGCAAAACGAATGGTCAGTACGTCGCCGTTTTTCAATTGCAGCGATGGCTTTGCCGGTTTGCCGTTCACAAGGACGGAGCCTGCCGTGCAAACTTCGTTTGCCACGGTGCGGCGTTTTAAAATACGCGATACTTTTAAAAATTTATCCAATCTCATGGTTTTATTATACAGGAGTTTTGCCGAAAGTAAACTTTTTTTTCAAAACCGTCCCGATGAAAGGGGGAAAGGGATTGCCATAGCGGCTAAGGAAAAAGCGGCGTTTTTTGAAAAACGCCGAACGGCAAAAGAGAGGCAAAACGGCGTAAGTCGGTTAAAACGATCCGTTTTTCCTTATTTTCGAAAGAAAGCCCAAAAAAAACGCTTTTCCGTAGGAAAAAGCGTTGACGGTTAAACGACAGTATGATAATATAATTAAATGCAATAATGCCGTAATATCAGCAAAAAGCACTTTTTTTGCTGAAAATGACGGTGAAAATCCTTCCTTTTTGTGGGTAATTTTGCTGTTTGGCATAGTGTACACTATTTAAATGAATTTTGCAAGATTATTTTCACAAAAATTTACAACTTTTTAAGGAGACGAGTAAATGGCTCAAATTCGAACAGTGAAGTATGGAAAACGGGAACGGAAAAGTTTTTCCCGCATCGAAGAAGTTCTGAAAATTCCGAATCTCATCGAAGTGCAGAAAAACTCCTACGACGTTTTCATTAAGGACGGCATCCGTGAAGTATTCGATGATTTTTCTCCCATCGAGGACTACAGCGGACACTTCGAACTGCATTTTTTGGAGCACACGTTTGACGCGCAGCCGAAAATGTCGGAAGCGGAATGCAGAGTAAGGGACGCGACATATTCCAGTCCTCTGAAGGTGAAAGTGAGACTGATTCGGAAAGATACGGGCGAAATGCAGGATCACGAAGTCTTTATGGGGGATTTCCCTTTAATGACGGACAACGGCAGCTTCATCATCAACGGCGCGGAGCGCGTCGTGGTGTCGCAGTTGGTACGTTCCCCGGGCGTGTATGCAGCGAAAAACCTGGACAAAACCGGAAAAAATCTTTACGACACAACGGTAATTCCGAACCGTGGTGCATGGTTGGAATTCGTGCAGGATGCGGCAGGCGTCCTTTGGGTGCACGTGGACCGCAATCGTAAATTGCCGGCAACGGTGTTGTTGCGTGCCATCGGACTCGGTACGGACGAGGAAATTTTAAACGTTTTCCACGACGACGAAATGTTAAAAACCACGTTCGTTAAGGATACGAGCCACAGCGAGCGGGAAGGACTTATCGAACTTTACAAACGGTTGCGTCCGGGCGAAATTCCGACGGACGAATCCATTCGGAAGCAACTGCACGATTTGCTGTTCGACGCACGTCGTTACGACCTTGCACGCGTCGGACGCTACAAATTCAACAAAAAACTGTCGTTGGCAAACCGCATCAAAGGGCAAACGGCATTTTCGGATATCACGCTGGACGGAGCCGTGCTTGTCAAAGCCGGCGAAATCATTTCGGCGGAAGCGGCGTACGCAATTCAACACGGCGGCATTAACGAAGTTTTGATTAACGCAAACGGAAAGGACGTAAAAGTTATCGGAAACAACACGGTGGACATTCGTTACTATCTTTCCCGCAAGGACGAAGCGTACCAAAACGTCGATTTCAAAAAGTACGGCATTCTCGAATTCGTCAATTTGGACGAATTGAACGGAATCCTTTCGCTGGGCTTATCCGTGGAGGAAACGCTCGGTCAAATTAAGGAAAATTCCGACTTGTTGGTGCCGAAGCACATCACGCGGGAGGACATCATTGCTTCCGTCAGCTACAACTTAAACCTTGCTTACGGCTTAGGCTCGGTCGACAACATCGACCACTTGGGCAACCGCCGTGTGCGCAGCGTAGGGGAATTGTTGCAAAATCAATTCCGTGTGGGTGTCGCGCGGTTGGAGCGCGTCATTCGCGAACGCATGGCAACGACGGATATCGACAAAGCAACGCCGGAAGGACTTGTCAACGTTCGTCCGGTGACCAGTGCCATTAAGGAATTTTTCGGTTCCTCCCAGTTGTCGCAGTTTATGGATCAGTCCAACCCGATTGCGGAACTGACGCACAAACGGAAACTTTCCGCTTTGGGTCCAGGGGGACTCAACCGCGAACGCGCAACCTTCGAAGTGCGTGACGTTCACCACTCCCACTATGGCAGAATGTGCCCGATCGAAACGCCGGAAGGTCAAAACATCGGCTTAATTTCCTCCTTGGCAACGTACGCGCGTATTAATGAGTACGGCTTCATCGAGTCGCCGTACCGCAGGGTGGACAAAGTCAACAAAAAAGTTACGAATCAAATCGACTACCTCGCAGCGGACGAGGAGGACAATTACATTGTCGCGCAGGCAAACGAAGCGTTGGACGAAAACGGCTACTTCGCAAGTGCCCGCGTTACCTGCCGCGAAAGGGAAAAAATTGCGGAATATCCGCGCGAAATGGTCGACTACATGGACGTCAGCCCGAAACAGTTGGTTTCCGTGGCAACGAGCTTGATTCCGTTTTTGGAAAACGACGACACGAACCGTGCGCTCATGGGTTCGAACATGCAGCGTCAGGCAGTGCCTCTCATTAAGCCGGAAGCACCGATTGTCGCAACGGGCATCGAGCATCGCATTGCTTACGACAGCGGCGTTATGATCATTGCGA
Organism: uncultured Clostridia bacterium; assembly: GCA_934177025.1. Taxonomy (GTDB): domain Bacteria; phylum Bacillota; class Clostridia; order Christensenellales; family CAG-314; genus CAKPPA01. The sequence goes on along the minus strand of CAKPPA010000027.1, from coordinate 4,693 downwards.
AAAACGACGGTGTGGTTACCGCGGTATCGGCGGATCGCATCGAACTCAAAAAAGCGGACGGGGAAAAGGAGGAGTACTTCCTGAAAAAATTCCTGCGTTCCAACAACGGCACCTGCATCAATCAAAAACCGATTGTCAGCGTGGGCGACGTTGTGAAAAAAGGCGAAGTTTTGGCGGACGGCCCTGCAACGGAAGGCGGCGAACTCGCATTGGGACGTAACATTCTCATCGGCTTCATGTCGTGGGAAGGCTACAACTACGAGGATGCTATCCTAATTTCCGAAAAACTCGTGAAGGAGGACGTGTTCACGTCGATTCACATCGAGGAGCACGAAATCGAAACGCGGGATACGAAACTCGGGCCGGAGGAAATCACGCGCGACATCCCGAACGTCGGGGAGGAAGCGTTGAAGGATCTCGACGAGGACGGCATCATCCGCATCGGTGCGGAAGCGCGTCCGGGCGACATTTTGGTCGGCAAAGTTACGCCGAAGGGCGAAACGGAACTGACGCCGGAGGAACGGCTTTTGCGTGCGATCTTCAGCGAAAAGGCACGCGAAGTGCGCGACACGTCGTTACGTGTGCCGAACGGCGAAGGCGGCATTGTCGTCGACGTCAAAATCTTCACGCGGGAGAACAAGGACGAACTCGATCCGGGCGTCAACAAACTCGTGCGTGTGTACATTGCACAAAAACGTAAAATCTCCATCGGCGACAAAATGGCAGGCCGTCACGGAAACAAAGGTGTCATCAGCCGCATTTTGCCGGAGGAGGATATGCCGTTTATGGAGGACGGAACGCCACTGCAAATCGTGCTGAACCCGTTGGGCGTGCCGAGCCGTATGAACATCGGGCAGGTGCTGGAAGTCCACTTGGGACTTGTGGCAAAAATGCTCGGCTGGAAGGTGGAAACACCGGTCTTCGACGGCGCGACGGAGCAGGATATCCGCGAACTGTTCGAACAAAATTGCTTAACGAATCCGGAAACGGGCGAAGTGGACGGCAAAGTCGTGTTGTACGACGGCCGCACGGGCAAACCGTTTGAAAACCGCGTTACCGTCGGACAAATGTACATGTTAAAACTCATTCACTTGGTCGACGACAAAATCCACGCGCGTAGCACCGGTCCGTACAGCCTTGTGACGCAACAGCCTTTGGGCGGAAAAGCGCAATTCGGCGGACAGCGTTTCGGTGAAATGGAAGTGTGGGCATTGGAAGCGTACGGCGCGGCAAACGTGTTGCAGGAAATTTTGACCATCAAGTCCGACGACGTGACGGGGCGTGTCAAAACCTACGAAGCCATCGTCAAAGGCGAAAACATTGCCGAACCGGGCATTCCGGAATCCTTCAAGGTGTTAATTAAGGAATTGCAGGCATTGGCGTTGGACGTCAAAGTGCTCAGCGAGGACAAGGAAGAAATTTTTGTCGGCGAGGATTTGGACGACGAAAAGGATTTGTTGGAAGCAACGTTGCGCGACGAACCGAAGCAGGAAGTGGATCTCAAATTCGAGGCGGACGGCGCCGAGTTGTCCGACGGATTCCGCTTTACGGACGAGGCGGACGACAATGCGTTTGACCTCAGCGACCTGTTCGACAGCGACGACGAGGATAAGGACGAAACGACGCCGATCGAGGAAGAGGACTTCTCTTTTGACGACGACGATGATCTTGAGGATTTCCTTAAGAGCGACGATGACGACGAGAAGTTGTTTTAGGAGGGAAGCATGTTTGAACTAAACAATTTCGATTCCATTCAAATAGGGATTGCGTCTCCGGAAAAGATCCGCGAATGGTCTTATGGGGAAGTAACGAAACCGGAAACAATCAACTACCGTACGCAAAAACCGGAACGCGACGGTTTGTTCTGCGAACGCATTTTCGGGCCGACGAAGGACTGGGAATGCCATTGCGGAAAATACAAAAGAATTCGTTACAAAGGCGTCATTTGCGACAAGTGCGGCGTGGAAGTGACCAAAGCCAAAGTGCGTCGCGAACGCATGGGGCACATCGAACTTGCAACGCCGGTCAGCCACATTTGGTATTTCCGCGGCGTTCCGAGCCGCATGGGGCTTTTACTCGACATTTCGCCGAAAGTGCTGGAACAAGTGCTGTACTACAGCAGTTTCATCGTGCTGGACCCGAAAGATACGCCGCTACTCAAAAAACAGGTGTTAAACGACAAGGAGTATCACGATGCGGTGGAACTTTACGGCGAACGTAGTTTCCGCGTCGGCATGGGCGGCGAAGCCATTAAGGAACTTTTGATGGAAATCGACTTGGAAAAGGAATCCAAGGAACTGAAGGAAATCATCGAAAAATCCAGCAGCCAAAAACGGATGCGTGCGATTAAGCGCATCGAAATCGTGGAGGCATTCCGTAAATCCGGCAACCGTCCGGAATGGATGATTTTGGACGTACTGCCGGTCATCCCGCCGGAACTTCGCCCGATGGTGCAGTTGGACGGCGGTCGATTCGCCACCAGCGACCTGAACGATTTGTATCGTCGTGTCATCAACCGTAACAATCGGTTGAAAAAACTCATCGAAATCAATGCGCCGGACATCATCATCCGCAACGAAAAACGTATGTTGCAGGAAGCGGTGGACGGATTAATCGACAACGGCCGTCGCGGCAAAGCCGTCAGCGGTGCAGGCAACCGCGAATTGAAGTCTCTTTCGGGCTTACTGCGCGGAAAACAAGGTCGTTTCCGTCAAAACCTACTCGGAAAACGTGTCGACTATTCCGGTCGTTCCGTTATCGTCGTCGGTCCGGAACTGAAATTACATCAGTGCGGTTTGCCGAAGGAAATGGCTCTGGAACTGTTTAAACCGTTTGTAATGAAAAAATTGGTGGAAATGAACCTCTGCCACAACATTAAAAGTGCAAAACGTCGTATCGAACGCGCAGACTCCAAGGTTTGGGACGTACTCGAGGAGGTCATTAAGGACCATCCGGTAATGTTGAACCGTGCGCCGACGCTGCACCGCCTGTCCATTCAGGCATTCGAACCGGTGTTAATCGAGGGACGTGCGTTAAAACTGCACCCGTTGGCTTGTACCGCATTCAACGCGGACTTCGACGGCGACCAAATGGCAGTACACGTACCGCTGTCCGTCGAGGCGCAAACGGAAGCGCGCTATCTGATGATGGCAAGCAACAACATTTTAAAACTTTCCGACGGAAAACCGGTGGTTTCGCCGACGCAGGATATGGTCATGGGTAGTTACTACCTCACGATCGATCGCGAAGGTGCAAAAGGCGAAGGCCGCTACTTCAGTAGTCCCGACGAAGCCATTATGGCGTACGAAAACGGCGAAATCGAATTGCAATCCGTCGTCAACATTCGTGTGGAAAAAATGGCGGAAGGCGAAAAAATCTCCGGCATCATTCGCACGACCGTCGGCAGAATCATCTTCAACGAAGCCATTCCGCAGGACTTAGGGTTTACGGAACGGAAAACGAAGGAAGATTATTTAAAAAACGAAATCGAATTTTTGGTAGGCAAAAAGCAATTGAGCCAAATTGTGGAACGCTGCTTCAAACTGAAAGGCACCACAAAAACGGCGGAAGTGCTGGATGCAATCAAATCTTTGGGTTACAAGTACAGCACCATCGGTGCAATTACGGCAAGCGTGTTCGATATGGCAATCCCGCAGGAAAAACCGGAAATTCTGCACAAGGCGGAAGCAAAGGTTATCGAAATCGAGGATTTGTACAACATGGGTCTCATTACCGACAACGAACGCTACAAACAGGTTGTTGAAACTTGGAAAGTAGCGACGGACGAAGTAACGGACAAGCTGAAAACCACGTTGACGAAGTTCAACCCGATTTGGATGATGGCGAACTCCGGTGCCCGCGGTAACATGAACCAAATTCGTCAGTTGTCCGGTATGCGCGGATTGATGTCGGATCCTTCGGGTAAAACCATCGAATTGCCGGTTAAGGCATGCTTCCGTGAGGGCTTAACGGTGTTGGAATACTTCATTTCCTCCCACGGCGGACGAAAAGGTTTGGCGGATACCGCGTTAAAAACGGCGGACTCGGGATACTTGACGCGTCGTTTGGTTGACGTAGCGCAGGACGTTATCGTTCGTGAGGAGGATTGTTGCCACGGCGGCAAAGCGCAAGGCACGTGGGTTTCCGCATTCACGGGGGACAAAAAGGAAGAAATTATCGAAAAACTGTCCGACCGTATCGCAGGAAAATACACGATCGATCCGGTAGTGCATCCGGAAACGGGCGAAGTGCTGGTCCCTGCCGACACCATGATTACGGACGACAAAGCCGTCGAAATCGAAAAAGCGGGCATTACCCGTGTGTACGTACGTACGATTTTAACTTGCCGCAGCAAACAAGGCGTTTGCGCAAAATGTTACGGCAAAAACATGGCAACGGGTAAGCCTGTTTCCTTAGGCGAAGCCGTCGGCGTCATTGCGGCGCAGTCCATCGGCGAACCGGGCACGCAGTTAACGATGCGTACCTTCCATACGGGCGGTGTCGCTACGGGCGACGATATCACGCAAGGTTTGCCGCGTATCGAGGAATTGTTCGAAGCACGTCGACCGAAAGGGGTTGCGATTTTAAGTGAAATCAAGGGCAAAGTGTTCGTTTCGGAGGAGGCGTCCAAACGCGAAGTTACGATTTCGAAGGAAAACGGCGAATCCAAAACGTACTCCATTCCGTTTACGGC
>CAKPPA010000026.1 GCA_934177025.1 uncultured Clostridia bacterium | reverse complement strand
CCTTTCGAAAAAGAAAAAGAGCGGTATTTTCCGCTCGTTTGGGGACGGCTTCGGTGCTACGTCCCCCTTTTTTATCGCAACGATGATTCCGCATTTTCGCCGTTTTGCAAAAACATTGCCGTTTTGCAAACAGACTGAACAGGGAAAAACTTCCCTTCCTTTTGCATTAATCCGTTTAAAAACACATCCGCTTTTAAATTGACGTTTCCGCAGGCAAGGCAAAAGCGCAAAGCGTTTTCCCCCTCCTTTTTGACGTAACGAATCAGTGGGGCGACGTCCTTTTCCTCCGTTTTGTCCCGCCGTTTTATGGGAAGGAGACATTCCGCCTGCGTCAAACACGTTGCATCCGCCAACGCGCCCAAGCCTTCGCCTTGCGCCAAATACTCCGCCCACGTGACGGTTGCCGCAAGATTCGGATTTTTTTCAACCGAAAAACATTTCGTCGCTTTTAAGCCTTTCGGCGCAACGGCGTTGAATCGCGAAAGATCGAAAGTATCATCGGTGTCGATGACGCACAATTCGCACTCGCTTTCCGTGCCGAGCCCGAGCGGCGGCGAAAAATACAAATTCATGTGCGGATTAAACCCTTTGGAGCAACCGACGCGAACGTCCGCACGGTTTAAAATCCGACCGAAGGCACGCAACAAATCAATGTGCGACACCATGGAAAACGGATATTTTTTTTCGTAGCGCAACACAATCATCGGCACACGCCCTCCTTTTCCAATCCGCAAAGATTACACCGTTTCGAGCAGGAATACGTTGTTTCCGCACGATAGGCTTTTTCCTTTTCCTTTTTCAAAAACTCTTTCGTGATGCCGACGTCGACAAAATCCCACGGGAGCGTTTCCGTAACGTCGCGCAACCGCACGAAATCCTTTAAATCCGTGCCGGTTTCCTCCGCCGCGCGGAAATACAATTCCGGACGAAACAGTTCGCTCCAGCCGTCGAACTTTGCACCATATTCGTAGGCAAGTTTCAGCACACGCCCAAGCCGTCGATCGCCGCGTGCAAACACTGCTTCCAAAAAGGATGCCTCGTAGTCGTGATACGCAAAGGAAACGTGCTTCCCGCGTAACTTCTCCTTTAAAATCGCTTGTTTTGCGTCGATATCCGCTCGGTCGGCAAAGGCTTCCCACTGAAACGGCGTGAACGGTTTCGGAATAAACGTGGCAACGCTGAGGCTCAGTTTTAAATCGCGTTTGCCGCGTACCGATTGATACAATTTTCGAATTTGCTCGGTTAACAGCGAAATCCCCTCGATGTCCTGCTCCGTTTCCGTCGGCAAACCCATCATAAAATACAATTTGATTGCAGAGTATCCTACGGAAAACGCCTGCGAAAGGCTGTCGAAAATGTCCTGCTCGGTAATGTTTTTGTTAATTGCATCGCGCAAACGCTGCGTACCTGCTTCCGGAGCAAAAGTTAAGCTGCCCTTTCGCTCGGACTGCAACCAATCCTTTGAGTAGCTGTCCAACCGCAAACTCGGCAGTGCCAATTTTACCCCGCGCTCGTCGACAAGCGGTTGCAACCGCTCGATAAGTTCGCCCAGCCACGGATAATCCCCCGTGGACAGGCTGTTCAGCGACAATTCGTCGTACCCCGTGAAACGCAATAAATCCGTGGAAATTTTTTCCAAACTTTCCACACTGCGATTACGCACCGGACGGTAAATGAACCCTGCCTGACAAAACCTGCAACCGTTTGCGCAACCGCGGTAAAGTTCCGCTATTGCGCGGTCGTGCACGATTTCGATGTTCGGAACAATGGCGCAATGCGGGAAAAACGTTTGATCCAAATTCCGTTCCCAACGGCGCAACACTTTGTCGCTCGCTTGAAACACGGACGGCACGTAAGCCCCCTCGATTTTGGCAAGTTCCTTTAAAATTTCGCTTTTTTCCGCCCCTTTTCGTTCGTGCAGGACTTGCATAAACTCCTTGAGCGAAGTTTCCCCCTCGCCGATGAGGAACACGTCGATAAAATCCGCCAACGGTTCGGGATTGACGGCGCACGGACCGCCTGCCGCAACAATCGGAAAATCCTCGCCGCGTTCCGCCGCTTCCAACGGAATGCCCGCAAGGTCCAACATGTACAAAACGTTGCTGTAGCTGAGTTCGTACTGCAACGAAAAGCCGATGGCGTCGAATTCCTTCAGCGGTTTGTGCCGCTCCAAACTACAAAGCGGCTCCTGTTGCTGTTTTAAATAGTCGCCGTAGTCCACCCACGGACTGTAGCAACGTTCGCAATTTGCATAATCCGTTTCGTTGAGTGCATAGTACAAAATTCGCGTGCCGAGATTGCTCATTCCCACTTCGTAAACGTCGGGAAAGCACATGCAAAAGTTCGACGCGTTTTCCTTCATTTCGCACGCGCCGTATTCGCCGCCGGTATAGCGGGCCGGTTTTTGAAATTTCGTCAAATCCGTCATAGTTTCACCAAACGGACTCATTATAACATAAGACGCTTAATTTTTTAACCTTTTTTCCAAATCTTTCAGGCAAGTGCTTAAGGGAAACTCCTCCGCCAAACGAATGACGTCGAAGGAATTTAGTCGCAACACCGTGTGCGTTCCGCGGTAAATTTCAATCCGAAAAAAGCCGTTTGTGATTTTTTTCGTAAGTTCGAAAAGCGTCGTTTCCTCGTCCACGGCAATCCAGCGGCATTCCGTGCCTCTTTTCAATTTTTGTAGCAAACGCTCCCGATGGAGCAAGTTTCGGTACATTTTGTCACTCATCGCCGTCATGGCTCCCAAAAACAAAAACACCGCAAACAGCCCCAACGAAAAATTTGCCACGCCGAACAACAAACAAACCGTAAACACGCAAAACAGCCCCGAAGAAAACACAAACCCCAAAATTTGCACCGTTTTGAGCGGGTTTTTGACGCGGCAACGCTTTAACACCGCACAAAACACCCTGCCGCCGTCCAACGGGTAGCAAGGCAGTAAGTTTACCGCACCGATGAAAATGTTTGCGTAAAAAAACATTTCCGTAAAAGCAAAGGCTTGCGGCATCATCCACCAAACACCCGCAATTGCCAATGCCGCCGCCAAATTGGACAGCGGCCCGCTAAGAGCAATGCGAATTTCGTCCTTGGGCGACAAATCGTCGAATTTGCCGTACAGCACCGCCCCGAATGCGGAAAGATGAATTTTTTCGCAACGGTAGCCCAAACGCCGCGCCGTAAAAAAATGACAAAATTCGTGTAAAACGACCGCCAAAACGTACAACGCAAACAGATAGGACTGCCGCAACAGCAGCATAAAAAAAGTCAGCGCAAAAAAACTCGGGCTGACTTTAAATTTTACACTTTCCATTGAATTTCAAAATTGTTTTGCACGACGTCCGTTACCGCCTCGCCGTTGTACAAAATGCAAACCGTCGTACTGTCGGTGTACTTGCCTAAAACGTCGAATTGCGACACCTGCTGCGATTCCTGCGCAAGGACGTCCGTTACCCGATCGTACACGATTTGCACGTCCCCCGATTGCACCGTGATTTTGTTCCCCTCGATTTTTTCCACCGTGCCCTGCAACAAGTTAAGCACCAATTTGCCGCCGGTAAACGTGATTTGCCCGTTTTCGACGTTTTGGACACAGGCACTTGCCGGAAGTTTTAACGTAGCGTTGGCTCGTTTTACGTCCTGTAATGTTGACGTGTACGTTTCCTTTACGTAGTCGAACACGTTTGAGGAAAAGCCGCTGTCAACAAACATCATCCCCACAAGGACGCCTACCACCGCAACTGCCGTTAAGGCTTTTTTGTAGTGCTTTTTGAAAAATGCGCCGATGCCGCGAAATTGCAGGAACGTTCCCTTTTTGCGGTTTCGCCTTTCCTTTTTGACAAAATGCGGTTGTAAGGGCGTTTCCTCCGACATGACAAACGTTACGTCAGTGTCGGGTTCGTCCCATTCGGTTTCGTTTGCCGAAAAATTTACGTTGAGCCACTCTTCCTCTTCCGCTTCACACACAATTTTAGGCATATCGTCGTACTTCATTTTAACCTCCACGAATTAGTTTAAGTATATGACTGCATTTTTACCGCTAGAACTTTGTTTTGCTCTTTTTCCTTAAGGCGTTGCAGGTTGCGTCCCAAATACGTCCTTACAAACTTTGCCCTTAAAAACTACGCTTCGGCAAAATCGCGTACCTTAGCCTTTTGAAAAAATTCCGACGTTTTTTACGGCTTCGCATTTGGCGGTGATTTTTAGCACCGTGCCTTGGCGTGTTTCCTCCAAAACGGCGTCGATATCCGCACGATGCACTGTGACGTAGTGATTGAGTAAATAGTACAATTCGTCCTCAATGAGGCGTTCCGGATTGTCCATTTTTTTGTCGCTTTTTAGCATGTTTTCCGTGCGTCGATATGCCGACAACGTAATCATCGCAGTAACCTCCGTTTAATTTTACCCCAAAAGCCCTTGTACGGGGCGGAACAATCGTACATGAAGGAAGTGCCGTCGTGTAGATTTTGCGCCAAAATGCGAAACACACTGTCCGCAGTGACGTCGCTCCCTTCGCCGACGGCGTAAGTTGCAATCGGATCCCAATCCGGCACAATGCCAAGCGGTTTTGCGTTTAAAAGGCTGAAAATTTGGAATGCGTCGATCATTTCCCCCTTTTGCACCAAGTCGCCGCGCAACCGATTGACCACGATTTTAACCGAAAGCAAGTCGTAGGATTTTAACAAATGCAAAACTTTGTCCGCATCGCGAATGCTGGATACGTGCGGCGTGCAAACAACGATTGCTTCGTCCGCACAACTTGCGGCACGATGAAAGCCGTTGTCGATGCCGGCGGGGCTGTCGATGAAAATGTAATCGAACATATCGTTCATTTTTTGCGTTAAAAGTCGCACGTTTTGCGCCGTGATGCAACTTTGCGACGAGCTGTGGCAACTCGGCAAAATGTACAAGGACGGATGATCCGCATTTTGCAAAAACGCTTGTTTTAAGCGGCACCTCCCCTCGATGACGTCCACTACGTCGAAAACCACCTTGTTTTCCACACCGAACGCCACGTCGAGATTGTTTAACCCGAGATCGAGATCCATCATGGCGACGCGTAGCCCTTTTTTCGCCAAAGCATAGCCTAAATTTGCCGTTATCGTCGTTTTGCCGACGCCGCCTTTTCCGCTGGTAACAACAATTTTCCGCGCCATTTCGCACCTCCTTTTTTGTTAGAACAATAGTATACTGCTTTTGAGGCTGATTGGAAGGGATTCGCAAAATTGCCGTTTTATCGACAAAATTCGCTTTGTTTCCATGGGCGTTTTCCCCTTGTTCGAAACGACATTTTTCCCTTGCTTTGGCTTTACTGTCGGAAATTACTTTTTGTAATTGTGTTATGAAAAAAAGGTTCCGTTCGTTTTTACGCCGCCAACCCCCGAAAGGGACACCCCGCCTAAAGGCAACGCAAAAACCGTGCGCCTAACTCCTAATTTTGAAACGAAAAGAGTTCGGCAAATGCCGAACTCTTTTTCCGTTCCTTTGTTGTTTTTTTGTTGTTTTTTTGTTGTTTTGTTTGTTGCTCTTTTGTTTTTTGCTTGTTGTTTTGTTTTTTCTCTTTTGTTTTTTTGTTTTTTTTGCTTGTTGCTCTTTTGTTCTTTGCCTTTTGTTCTTCGTTAATTTTAACTGTTTCCCTTTGAGGCTTTTTTGTTGTTTTAACTTTTTTGTCAGTTCACTTTTACTTGTTTACCGAGCGACGATTTTTTCGTTCCCTGTGTTTTCCGACGTTTTCCTTACAGTGCGCGACGCTAAAAACTGATTCGCCCGCTGACGGAACGCACAAACACGTTGTTTTCCACCCCGCGATCGATACAACCTCCGAAAAACGAAGCGGCGTCCTCGGCGGATAAATCCCAAATTTTTCGCATTTCGCCGATAAGTTCTTCGCGGTACAGGCTGACACGGTTTTCCAAAATGCCTTTTGCAAGCGCAAGCCCCTCGTAAGGCGTGTAGTCCGAGGCAACTTTTCGCATCGGATTTTCGCTTTCCGTACGGAAAAAGTCGCAATTTAGGCATTTGTCCGTTTTGCGGTAGTACGTTTCGCCCTGCCATTGCTCCTGACGGAAATCACATTTTTTCAGCAGTTCGTCCAATTTCGCATCCGTTTTTGCGCCGTAACGCTTTACCCCGAGGACATCCAAACAGCGTTTTTTCAAAAACGTTGCACTGATCGGTTCCTCCCGCGACACAATGCGGCGCAACGTTTTGACAATTTCCGTATCGTTTTTGCCGCTTGTGAGATATTCGGACAAACGTGTTTCGTTTTCCGCCTCCGTCATGCGGTAAGGTTTGGCATAACGCAACAAGGCGTTGCGGCTTTTCCGTTCCGAACCGACCAAGCGATCCAAAATTTCCTTAATACGCTTGATTTCACGTTTTGGATTGTGAATGAAATTGACGGTAAACACCCTGACGACGTTCCAATTGTTTAACTTCAGCATTTTCGGCTGCAGCAAAAACCGATCCTTTGCGCTGGCTTGCGCCGAGGCGGTTCCGTCGCACAACACTGCCAACAAAAACCGTTTTTTGTTGCGCGGATCCAGCACGGCACAATCGATTTTAAATTCCGAAATGCCGACGTCGTGGCGGCAATCGTAGCCGTAGGATTTGAGTTCCTCCGCAATATACTTCCCGATGCCGTACGACGACAAAACGCGTTCGCCCGTCGGAATGGCAAGTTTACCCTTTTCGGCATACTCCAAAAAGGAACGTAGCCCTAAAACACCTTTGTTGGTGGTTTTCAGCGGATCGATAAATGCAGACGTCATGGAGGAAAACACAAGCATTTCCTCCCTTGCACGCGACACCGCAACGTTTAAGCGGCGCCAACCGCCGTTTTGATTCAACGGCCCGAAATTTAACGAAACTTTGCCGAATTTGTCCGGTCCGTAGCAAACGGAAAAGAGAATGACGTCGCGTTCGTCGCCCTGTACGTTTTCAAGGTTTTTGACAAACAGCGGTTCCTCCCTGTCGTAGGCAACTTCCTCCAAATGATTTTTGACCAAACTTTCCGACAATTTGCGCTCGATATAATCCTGCTGAGCACTGCTGAACGTGATGATTCCGATGCTGGAGCGCGACGTTTTCGGATTTTTTAAACGTTCCACCACTTCCCTGACAAGAGCTTCCGCCTCCGTTTTGTTGCGTTTGGTAAAGCCTTTGTCGTACTCGCCGTTTTCGACGTAACGCAACTGCACTTTGCGTTCCAAGGCGTCCAACGACGGGAAGGTCATTAAACGGCTGCCGTAGTACATAACGTTGGAAAAAGCAATTAAACTTTCGTGACGGCTGCGGTAATGCCAATTTAAGTAGCGTTCCGGCATACCGAGGGCAAGGCAGTCCTCCAAAATGCTTTCCATATCCTCCAATTCCGGCCGATCCTCCTCCGTGCACACGGCAGAGAAAAATGACGTCGGCGGCAGCTGCTTCGGATCGCCGACAATGACGGCGGCTTTTGCACGCGCTAATGCGCCGATGGCTTCGCAAGTCGGTAGTTGGGAGGCTTCGTCGAAAATGACAAGGTCGAACGTTTCCTCCGAGGACAGGTACTGCGCCACGGTGGACGGACTCATAAGCACACACGGAGCGATTTTGCCTAACAGCTCCGGCACTTCCGTAAACAAGTTTTTCAGCGTCATGCCGCGCATGTTGCTTTTGACAATGCGTTGGAATGCCAAAAGTTCCACGCTGAGCGTCCCTTCCGTTTGCGCCGAAGGAAGTTGACGAATGAGGCGGTTGCGAATTTCTTCCCGCGTCCAACGGAAATACTGCTCGTCCAGCGTGCGGAAGCGTTCGATGTTTTCCTCCAAACGGCTACCGGAAAATCGACTGAGCACAGGATCCGACCGAAGATTCGTTTCGATAAAATTACGATACACGTTTTTGCGAAAACTGCTTAACAAACTTTCTTCCGCAATACTGCCGTTTTCCAATTTTTCGGTGACGAACCGCAAGCCCGATCGATCCAACTCCTCCTTGTCCTTTCGATAGGCGCACCACGAAGGCAAAAAATCCGCATTGTCCATAAATGCGCCCGCTTTCGCCGTGAAATAATCGAGTAAATCCGCATCGGCGAATTTTTTTTCGTCCGCATGAATGACGGAACAAAAGCGTAAACGCTCCGTTTCGAAATTTTCCAAGGCACGGCGATACCCTTCGAGTACCGGAAGCAAAAAGGTTTTGCCTTCGTGACAACGTTCGTAAAAACTTGCCTCGTGAAACTCCAAAAAGATTTGCTCGCACAGTGCGTCCGCAACATCTAAATCCGCCGTAAATTCCTGCCAACGCCGAAAATCGAATCGGCCGCGGCGATCCGTGAACAACGGTTTTTCCGCCTCATTTTGGCACAAAACGCCAATCGTTTCGCACATTGCAAGTGCCGTTTGCACCCCGAATGCTTCCTCGGCTTCCGTTAGTTTTCGCTTCCGTTCCCGATTCAGGCGGCGACGCACGGCGTTGCGTTTTTTCGCGTTATGCCCACGCTCGCCCTCCTGCTGCAATGCGGCAAGCGTTTCCGCATCGAAATGCAAATCGATCCAATTTTTGTAAGTTTGGTCGTACTCGTTTTTTAAGGCACGCAATCGGCGGCAGGCACTGAAAAACTCCTCCGTCGCCCGATACTTTGCAAGAGAGCCGGATTCCAGCAGTTGCAACAGTTGTTTGAGTGCTTTGTACTTTTTTTCCGTAAAGGCACTCATGCGCTGGCAGTAAAAGTTTAAAAACAGATTTTGGTAATTTTTCAGATTTTCGATTTCCGTCAGCAACGTTTCGGCGGAATAGTAAATTTCGTTGCGCAACGCTTCGCTGTACTCGGTGACGTTGACGTTGTCGAACGGCGAGCGATAAGCCCCGCCGCTTTCCTTTGCCGACGTGGCAACGTTTTGCAAAAGCATTTCGTTGCGTTCCAATTTTTCCTTGGTTAACGAATCGTAAAAGGAGGATTCCACCGAAAGTATGTCGGGGGCATCCTTGTTTTTTTCGTACAACAGCACCGCTTCGTAAACGGAAATGCCAAGCCCGCGCTTTTCGTGCAATGCGCGAATCGGTTCGTTCAGTTCGCTTCGGCACTGCTCGAGTTGGTCGGTTTTTTCCTCCTCCGTAGCGGTGACTTGACTTTCCGTCAACGTGTGATTCAGTTTACGAAGAAGTTCCTCCTTGTCGAATTTACCCGAATACGCCTGCAAACAAAAATCGCCCAGCCCGATTTCCGATAACCTTTTTTCCACGACGGACAACGCCGCTTGTTTTTCCGCAACGAACAAAACTTTTTGCCCGCGGTACAAACAGTTTGCTATGATGTTGGTAATGGTTTGGCTTTTACCCGTCCCCGGGGGGCCGTGCAGTACAAAACTTTCGCCTTTCGTTGCGGCGGAAATTGCCGCAAATTGCGAACTATCCGCAGAGAGCGGCAAAAGAATTTCCTTTAACGGCACTTCGTCCTCGCCGATTTCCGTTTTTTCCGCTACCGCAAGTTCCGAACGACCTTTCCACAAGGAGGAAACCAACGGATTTTTTCGGAATTTGCCGAAATTCGTCCGCAAGTCGTTCCACATTGCAAAGCGCGAAAAAAAGAAGTTTGCCAAGTACACTTCCTCCCGAATTGTCCACGACGGAAGGTTTAAAATTTCCTTGCGCACAAACGCGAATAAGCCGGAAAGATCCTGATCGGGCGAAACCTTTTCCAACCCGCGTAGGTCGATTTTGTACTCCCGATACAAAAACTCCGATAACGTCGAATTAAAGTGAATTTCCCCTTTTTGTTGTAATTGATAGCCTTTTTTGCCCTTGCCTGCCGTAAGTTTTACCGGCATGAGCACCACAGGCGCATACATCGGAGTATCCTTTTCGGAGTGCCACTCTAAAAAACCGAAGGCAAGGTAAAGCGTGTTTGCGCCGTACTCCTCGTCGGCAATTTTGGCCTTTTTACTGAGCCCGCGCAACAAATCCTCCGTCGTTGCCTTGTCGGCATACGTATGCAGTCGATGATTTTTTAATTCCACACGAACGGAGTCCTCGAAAACAGACGTTTTCGGGTGGTGCATGGCATCCTCCGCCGAAAACGCGCCGAACATCCCTTTGGTGTTGTCCAACACTCCGAAACTTTCCCCTTCGGCAAGTTTACGGAACAACAGCGACAAATCCCCCGATGCTACCGCAAGCACGTTTTTTTGCGGTTTGAAATTGAGGAGTGTGTTTTTTAGCGTTAAGTCGAGTAGCCTACGCTCCCACAATTTGTCCTTGGTAAGATCCTCCTCATAGCGAGGTTTTTTGAAATCCTTGAGTTTTTCCGGAGCGACTTCGGGATCGAATTCCTCCTGCCGCAACAATTCGAAGCCGTCGGAAGTTTCCGTTTTTAGCGGCAACGGGCGAATTTGCATCCACCGACAACGCGCCACGTCCAAAAACTGCTCGTAGGTTTCGTCCATTAATTTTTTTGCAAAGTGTTTTTCGGAAAGCGTGAAATTTGCGTTTTGCTCCGCATACAAATCGTTGACGTCGATGAACGTGAGTTCGTTGACGCCTTCCGACACGTAGTTTCCCACCCGCATAGCGTCGTCGGACACCGTTTCCGCAAAACAATTTTCCGTCAGCCACGCGCCGCAAGCCCAACCGTTTGCACCGAAGGCTAGCATCGGATGAAGGTCGGCACTTTCCAAGCAGGCGGCGAAAAACACGGCGAGATCGCGCTCCGTTACGGAGTCGCCCTGTTTTAAATCCGTTTCCATTCGCACGGGAAGGGAAACGTCGGAATCGTTTTGCCGCAAAAAGGCATACTTTTTAATCGCCGCAAAAATGGCGGCGCACATCAAGCGAATTTTGTTTTTGTCGCCCTCCTGATACCCGCGCCATTCGCAAGGAACGCCCCATTTGGACAGGCGTTTTTTTGCGTCCGCCAACACGTCCGAACACTCCTTGATGCGCGGGCGCACGAATGCCGCAATTAATTCCGGATTCGTGCTGCCGCACCAAACGTCCAGAGGCAACACGGTAACCTTTTCCGTAACTTCCTTGACCGTTTTTTTGTTGCAGGAAACTTTGACGCAAACTTCCGTTTCGCGAATTTTGTTGACTGCCGCCAAAAACGACGGGGACAACAGCGGCTCCGTTTCGATACGCACAGTGCTGCCGTAAGGAACGGAAACCGTTTTTGAAAAGGGCAAAAACAGTCCGTCCGCATTTACCAGCGTTACTTCCGCCTCGTCCACGATTTCCGAGCCGACGTTGT
>CAKPPA010000025.1 GCA_934177025.1 uncultured Clostridia bacterium | reverse complement strand
CCTTCCTCCTTCAGTTGTTTTGCTTTTGCTTGCAACGCCTGTTTTTGTTCCTTAACGGCGTTGATTTCCTGCTGCATGTCGTCCTTTTGGTGCCGCAGGAACACTTCGTCAATTTGCGCGCCGCACGTCATAACCGGATTCAAGCAGGTCATCGGATCCTGGAATACCATGGAAATGTACTTTCCGCGGATGTCCTGCAGTTCCTTTTCGGTTTTGCCCATCAACGACACCATTTGGCCGTTGATGTTCAAGTCCAACTGATCCGCCTTCCAAATGCAAGGAGGTTCGTTGCGCAGTCCCATAATCGTCAGGGACGTAACGCTTTTTCCGCATCCGGATTCGCCGACCAGCGCGACGCATTCGCCTTTGTGTACTTCGAGGTCCACGCCTTCCACGGAGCGAATCATACCCCTGTCGGACGCGAACATAACTTTCAGATTTTTAACCTTCAGCACGGTTTCGCTGTTAATATTACTCATTGCGCCGCAACCTCCGCGATATCAATATTGCCCTCGTTATCCATTTGGTCGAAGACTTCGTCGATTTGAGAGCTGTCGAGTTTCCGGAAGATTTTCCAAACTTTGTTTGCAGATCCCATACGAGGGTTGAAGATTTCCTCCAGCGCGAGACCGAATTGCATAAATCCGATAACGGCGTAGCAAATTGCAAGTCCCGGAACGAGGATCAACCACCATGCGCCCTGCGTAAAGCCGGATTGCGCTTCGGTAATCATTTTACCCCAGCTTACCTTAACCGGATCGCCCAAGCCGATGAACGAAAGTCCTGCTTCGGCAACCATGAAGCCCGCACTACTCATTGCGGTGTTCATAACCAACAAGTTGGACACGCCCGGAAGGATGTGTTTAAACATAATGTAGCCGCTGCGCGCGCCTGCCAACTGTGCCGCTTTGACGTAGTTGGATTCCTTCATGCTCAGTACCTGCGCACGAATCATACGAGCCGTGCCCGCCCAGCCTAAAATGATAAACACAAGGATCAACGTTGTAAAGCTGTAGCCCAGTAATGCCGAAAGCAACATCATCATCGGTAGCGACGGCAACACCAGCAACAGGTCGACTAAACGCATGATCAGCATATCCACCCAGCCGCCTAAGTAGCCGGCAAGGATACCCATCGTAGCACCGACAAACGTCGTTCCCAAAGCAGTAAAGATACCTACCATCAGGGAAATTTGCGCTCCGTACACCACCATGCTCAAAACGTCGCGGCCTTTGGCGTCCGTTCCCAAAATGTGCTCGGCACAAGGTGCCATAAAGTGTTCGTCGTACGTGTCGGAGTTGTAAACGTCCGTTACGAGCAGTGGCCCGAAAATCGCCACCAACACCAATAAACCGATCATAATTACACCGAGTTTACCGCGCGGATGTCTCCACACTCTTTGACAGAATTTGCCGATTTTTTTCAAGATTTGCCAAATCGCCAAACCGACGACGACGAAAAATTGACCGACCTTTTTGAAAAATTCCTGAACGGAAGTTTTAGTATTGTTGTTCGCCATATTACTTCCCGTCCTTTACCCGAGGGTCCAAAACCGAATACAAGAAGTCGACAATCAGGTTTACCACCAACGTCAGTGCAGACATCAGCATCATAATTGCCAGCATCAAGTTGTAGTCTTTCGTGTTGTTTGCTTCGAGGAACAGCATTCCCATACCGTTCCAGTTAAAAATTTGTTCTACAACGACGGAGCCGCCGATGAGCGTTGCCACACCGAGGCCGACTTGCGTCACAATCGGAAGCATTGCGTTACGCAACGTGTGTTTGTAAAGCACTGCTTTCGAGGAAAGTCCTTTTGCTTTTGCCGTCATAATGTAGTCGTCGCCGGTAACGGCAATCATCGCGTTACGCGCATTCATTGCGTACGAAATGATACCGCCGATACACATGGAAATCAAAGGCAACAACATGTGGCGCATTAAGTCGCCCATCATGTAGAAGGCAAACGGCAAACCGTCGTAAGCGTCCGACAAGCGTCCGCCGGTCGGCAGCCATTGCAACGTGTAACCGAACACCATAACCAGCACCATTGCAATCCAAAACGCCGGTAATGCGGTGGTGATGGACGAAGCACCCATCAAAATGTTGTCGGCGGTTTTTCCACGTTTTGTTGCGCAGTACGCGCCGATGAGCGTTCCGATAATTACGTTAATTACCAAGCCCGTAAACGTTAAAACCAACGTCCAAGGCAAGTGACGGAAAATCGTGTCGAAAACCGGTTCGCCATACAAAATGGAAGTACCGAAGTTTCCGCGGAACACGTTTCCGAAATAAACGCCGAATTGTTCGAAAATCGTTCCGTTGTAGCCTAAGCTTTCACGGATTTGTTCTTTCAATTCTTCACTGGCGCCTGCGGGATAGTACGGCTGCGCCGGATCCCCAGGCATCAAACGCGGAAGAATAAAGTTGAGAACCAGCACAACCGCGTACAAGCACACGGCCACGAGGATTCTCTTTAGCATATACCCTTTTTTCATTATCTCCTCCGTAAAAAGAAATCAAAATGATAGACATAACAAACCAGCCGAAGCCTCCATACCCATTTCCTATTCTTTTGGTTTGTTATGTCTACCGGCTTTTTCAAGCCGGTGAATTTTACAATTATGCCGCTACGCGCGTCAGGTTTTTGAACGTTTGGGAGTTCATGATAGGTTCATTATCCACTGCCGTCCAACCCGTCCATTTTTGCGTAGAGTATACATACAGGTTGTTTGCCGAGTACAACGGAATTTTGTAGTACGTTCCGCAAACCAACTGTTCGATTTCCTGCGCTAACGCTTTTTGATCGTCCGCCGTCAAAGCAACTTTCAATGCTTCGATTTTTTCGTTCAGTTTGCTGATTTTTACGTATTCCGCTTTCATTTCCGCACTGATGGTGTCGCCGTACCATTTTTCGACGTTTGCCGCCGTGTACAGATCCGCATCGAAGAAACCGTAGTTAAAGCTCGAAGCCGGAACTACCGCATTGCCGGATGCATCGTGATCCATACCGAACTGGTAGCCGAACGTTACCGTGAAGTTGGTGTTGTCCACAACCATGTTCCACAAGTACATATCGAAGAATGCCCATTGTCCGCCCGGTTTCATTTGCGAGTCGGATGCGCTGGTGCTACCGAATGCCTTCGTTTGTCCTTCGATTCCGATTTCCTTCAAGGATTTGAAAATGCCGTCCTTAATCAACTGCGTGTTGCCTACGCCGTCCACTTTCGACCAAACGTAAACCGTCAATCTGTTGCCGTTTGCATCCTCAAAGTACTTGGAAGTTTCGTTGTAAGTGTAAGCAACTTCCACCATTTTTTCCTTAATGTCCGAACCGGAAATGTCGTTGACGTTTTTCGGTCTCCACACTTTTCCGCCGTTTTTAAAGTAATCCTTCAGCATTTGCAACGCTTTTGCCGGATCCCTCGTTACGGCTTCGTTAATTTTTTTGTCCGTAGCAAACGGATTCGTCGGGGCACTTGCGCCGCCCGTCAACGATTCGTCCATCGTGCCGCCCGGACCTGCTTTTTTACCGTAGCCTTCCAAAGCGGAATTAATCAAATCATCCTGATCGATTGCGAGGCTGATTGCCTGACGCAAAATCGGGCTTTCGAACACGCGCACGTTCAGCATCAACGAAGATACCGTTGTCGAAGGCACGTTGTAAACTTTTGCGGTACTGTCCTTTTCCTTATCCAAGCCTTTTGCTTCCACAGCACTGATTGCGTTCAAGTAAACGTCCGCTTTGCCGTTTTGCACTGCCAAAATCGCTTTGTTTTGGTTTGCTTCCTGTTTTACGATGATTTGCTTCGGAGCATACAACGCCGGCGTGTGGTACGTGTCCACTTTTTCCAAACGAATCATGCTTTCCGACATGGAAACCAATTTGTACGCACCGCTGCCGACCGGATTGACCTTGTTCGGCGTCGTGTGGTTCGTTTCGTTTTCCCAAATGTGTTTCGGGATGATAAGGATTGCCGTCAGCAAGGAACGCATGTTCGCCGCTGCTTTGTCGTCCTTCAGTTTCAGTTTGAACACCGTGTCGCTTACTTTCGTGAAGTAGCCGTCGTCGGACGTGTTGATTGCCGCGTTAACGAAGTTTGCAAAAATCGGGAACGTAAGGTTACCGCTGTTGCCCACTGCGATTTTCGTCAAAAAGTCGAACGTAAATTTTACGTCGTCCGCCGTCAATTTTTGGCCGTCGTTCCACATCACGTTGTCCTTCAACGTAACCGTGATTTCCTGCGAAGCGAGTTTGCTCAAATCAACGTCGTTCGCAATGCATTCCGACCCATACTTGTTGCCTTCCTTGTCCCAGTCACACAACGGTTCGTAAAGGCGTTCCAACACGAACGTTTCCGTGTTGCTGGCGTTGTACGGATTTAACTTTTTCGGGAATGCCGACGTAACGCAAGTCAATGCGTTCGACGCATCCAAATCCGGTGGCGTACAAGCAACGATCAACGGTGCTACCATAAGCAGCATCAGGACCAAAGCCAGCACTTTGAATTTTTTCATGATTTACCCTCCTTAAAAGATGCACTGTTTTTCGTTTTTGTTTTTATTTACCGAAATTTTACTTAATCTTCGCAGAAAAAACAAAAACAAAAAACAATTTTCTATTGTCCTATTATAAATTTTTTAAAAAGCAATGTCAAGTATTTATTGATTTACCACACTAAAGCAGTAAAAAATTCGGCAAAACTTGTGCGGTTTTGCAAAATAAAACGGAATATTTTCGGTGTTTTACTAAAAAACCGAAAATTTTACGGCGGAACACGAAAAAATTTTTTTCGGCCTTTTGCGAAAAGCAATTTTGTTTTCCTTCCGTTTGTAAATTTTATGTATTTTTAGCGTTTTGTAGGAGTTTTTTACAAAAAACCGCAAAAAAATCCTTTTTTTTGACCGCCCTTTTTTGAGAGTTTCCCGCGCCTGAAAATTGAATTTTACCGGAAGTAGCAATTCCGCCATAAGGTCGGCTCCGATGGTTTAGAATGCCTGAAAATTGAATTTTACCGAATCGGCAACAGGGGCGGAAAAAGGGTGCGTGGGCTTACCTACTTAAAAGCAAACCTTCCCGAAAAATGCGGCACGAAAAACAACCGAAAAATCGCCCAGCAACGCCAACCACCGAAAGGAAAAATGCTCCCTCCTCCCGCCTTGCCCGCCCCTACGTTCCAACGGAATCGCCGCCGTAACAGAAAAAACACAAAAAAATCGACGGAACAATCCGTCGATTTTTGCGTTTTCAATTTTGTAAAACGAAGCGCCTTTTTGCTTATGCTGCTTTTACCGCTTTTACCATGTTCACCAACATGTCGTTCCGCATGGAGTTTGCAACTTGGTTGGAGTCGCCTTCCTCCGTGCCTGCAGCATTACCGAGTGCTTTGTTGAACTCTTTCGCAACTGCAACTTCCATTTTGAAGCCGTCGCCGACTTTCGTCATTTCGTAAGTTTTTTCGGTGCCGTCCGTAAACGTGTACGACAACGTCATTTTCGTTCCATCCAATTTGTAGGTTCCGTGTAGCGTGGACGAGAAGTTACCGAATTGCGCGTCGCCCGAATCGTAAATGATGGAGAACACGTATTTGCCTTCCGTTGCGGTTGCATCTTCCAAACCGAAGTGCAAAACACAGTAATAGTTACCGATCATCGGGCCTGCAGGGATAACGTTAACGTACGTTCCGATGTAGTCCTGCGTGGTTTTGACCGTCGTTCCTTCCGGCAATGCTTTTACGGCGTCCATGTACACTCTGTTTACGTACACTTCCTTCGTGCTACCGGATGCGCTTTTTACCGCTGCAAACAATTTTGCAGTGTCCGCTTCCGCCATTTTCAAGGAGCCGCCCTTCACTGCGAACTTCACGGTGTCCTCATTCACTTTTAAGGAAATCGAATCCTCCGTTTTTTCGTATTTACCTTTTAAGGTTGCGCCGCATTCCGCAAATTCGCCGGATGCGTTGTAAGTCACTGCCAACGTGTAGTTGCCTGCGCCGTCCAAACGCAATGCGATGGCAGGGATGTCGTCCAACGTTTTTTCAACGCCTTTTGCTAACGCCATCGTGCCTGCATAAAATTCCTCCGGACCTGCTTTCGGACCGCAAGCCGCAAACGACAACAACAATGCCAAAGTAAGGCAAAGTGCTAATGCCAATTTCACAAATTTCTTCATAGTTTCCCTCCAAAAAAGCTTTACGCTATGGTTGTAGTGTAACAGACGGATTCTGCAATGTCAATACGCATTTTTAAAATTTTGTGAAATATTTTTCTCATTTCCCCTGCATAATTTCCCTTTTTTTTGTAATAAAGGCGCAAAAAAAAACGAGCGTTGGAGGGGAGGCACAACGGCGGTTTCCTTTTTGCAACCCGACGGAATCGGCAAAAAACAACACGGCACGCACCAAAAGGATACAAAAAACGTACAGCAAAGAAAAACAACAAAAAAGGAACCGAAACGAAAAATATGCAAAAAAAAGAATCGCCGAAACGAAAAGCATATAGGGAAGTAAAAACAACGCCAAGCAAAAAAAAGGAAACCTTTCGACACTTCAAACGGGGCACCGCATTCCTCACAAAGAACAGAACGGCGCAAAAGAGCATCGGAACAAAACAACGGGAAAAAACTAACAAAAAAACAACCCTAACACAAACAAGCCTACAGGAAAAGAAAAAAAGGATCCGGCAAAAAAAGAATCGCCGAAACAAAAAGCATATAGGAAAAACTGACACGAAAAACAAAAAAAGTACAAAAGGGAATCCGACACGAAAAACAAAAAAAGTACAAAAGGGAATCCGACACGAAAAATATATAAGGAAAAATATATAAAAATGACGCCCAAAACGAAAAGTAAACAGGAAAGTAAGGCAAACAACAAAAAAACATACAAGAAAGTAAACAACAAAATTAAGCAAAAACAAAAAAAGGACGTATCCCGAAGAATACGTCCTGATTTTGTTCGTTAAAAACGATTTACTTCCTTATGCAGCCAACGGCGTTTTGATCGTAAGTTTACGATTCATTTTCGCGCTAACGCTCATGCCGAAGTTACCGTTTCCTACCGTTTTGCCGAATTGGTCGTACGTCAAGTACGTGCTAACATCTTTGTCCAAATCAGCAGCGTCTTTAAAGTGACCGACTTTCAGTGGGCTGTTGCCAACGCCAACCAAGAAGATGTCGTATTCATTCGAAGCGTCCTTAATGACAGCAACTGCACCAACGTGTTTGAAGCCCATTGCGGTTCCTTGCATAGCAACTACTTTCATTCCGTCGATCGGAGCAAGGTCATTGCCTTTTTCGTCAATCAATTTCGCGCCTGCAGGGAGGTCACCCACCACTTGCGTTGCACGGTTGAACGGTTGTGCCGTGAAGTAACCGACCACTGCGTCATCCGCAACGCCCGCTTGCTTTTCAGCCAATTCGCTGTTCAACACTGCATGATATTGCGAACGCATTACGCCGTTTGCAACACAGCTGAAGGAGCCGTCCGCTTTAATCGTCAAATCCACCCAGGATTTTACGTAGCCGTACTGCGCGTCTTTTTTCAACGTGTATTTGCCGTCTTTCAACGTAGCCGTTGCGTTGTCCGCACTGCCAACCCAGTAAATGCCTGCGTCGGAGTATTTGCCGGCAAGTTTTTGGAGCATTGCCTTTTCCTGTCCGACAACAACGTAAACTTTCGCCGTAGCGCGGGTGTAGGCATCGCCGCCCATGCCACCTGCACCACTTGGGCTCATGAAGCCTTCATCCGTAGTAACCGTAATGATCGCTGCGCCTGCTTTTTTCGCCGTTACTTTACCGGTTGCGTCAACCGTAGCAACCGTCGCATCGCTACTTGCGTAGGACACCGTTTTGCTTTGGTACACCGTAGCCGTCGTTACCGTTGCTTCGATGTTTGCGGTTCCGTTGAGGTCAATCGACATAACCGATTCCTTCACGGAAAGCGAAACGCCAACTTCAGCTACCGTAACTTTGCAGGTCACCGTTTTGTCGCCCAATTTTGCAGTAACGTTCGTTTGGCCTTGACCCATCGCCGTTACGACGCAACGTTCGTTGCCGCCGCCAACTTTTACGACTGCTTCGTCCTCGGATGCCCAAACGATGTCTTTCTCCAACACGCCTTCCGACAATTTTGCCGTCAGGATTTGTTGTTCACCTAACTTTTCGAAGGTCATTTCGGACTGATCCAGTTTTTCCAACGACGCTGCTTTTTGACCGCAAGCCGCCAAACTGAACACAAGAACCAAAGCCAACGTTAAGACTAGTACAACCTTAAGAGACTTTTTCATATCTTTTCGTTCCCTCCTAAAAAATCGATTCGTGAAAACCGAATCACTTACCAATAAAGTAACACACGGAAAAGTCAATGTCAATATGCATTTTAAAAATATTTTACCGTTTGCGGCGGTTATTTTTACATTTTTTACCTTATGCAACCCCCAGCAAAAGTGTGCCTGTTTTTGTTTGTTTTTCAAAAAACCGTTAAAAAAATGCGATTTTTTGCAAAAAAATCAACGAAAAAGGAGACGTAAGGCATCGAAAAAGCAAAAATTGCGGGCAAAACCGCTGAAAACGGTGCGAAAACCCTTGCAAAACCCCCAAATTTTAAAATACCCCTTGCAAAGGAAAAATTTTTTTTATAAAATAAAATTAATCGTAGCCCAAAACCACGGGTTGCGGGAAAATCCAAATTTTGGGAGGGTAAAAATGAAAAAAACATTGCTGGCTGTTGTACTTTGTTTCGTAATGCTGTTCGCGTTTGTCGCTTGCGGCCCGAAAGAACCGAGCGCAAAATACACGATGGACGACGGAACCTACCAAGGCACAGGAAATCAAATTAAATATCACGGAGGGCAAGGACCTACCACGAGATTGAGCATTACGGTGAAGGACAACAAAATTACGAAAATCGAATTTAAAAAAGTGCCGACGACTTCCTCTTTTAATGCATGGAACGGAGGTGGCAAGGATTACGACGATCCGACCAAGGCATTGACGCCGGAAGCACAGGCGTGGCTCGACAAGTTTAAAACCATGACGCTGGACGAAATTATGGAAGTGAAAGCAAACGACCCTGTAAACGACGACGCCGGTAGTTTGGAAGGAATGGATCAGTTTACCGGAGCAACCGCAACGGCGGTGTGCGTGGTAAGGGCGGTGCAAACCGCAATTCGCGACAACTGCAAATAACCTAAAAACAAAAAGCGAAAAAAGTTGCAGCCAAACGAACATAGTTTTCCTGAAACCGAGGAAAACAAAAAAATGAAACCACCAAAAAAAGGAGCGTTCGAAAGGACGCTCCTTTTCCTATGCTTCCCTTGCCTTTTTCCTTTGCCGTTCCTCCCTGCCGTTTTTTGATTGTATTTTTTGATTGCTCCTTATTTATTAATTCCTTAATTCCTGTCGTTTTTTGTTTTTGCCTTTTCGCAAACTCTCTCCTTTGCTCCCCCTTTTTCCACTCGATTTCCTTTTACGCCTGTTCCTACCGCCATTCCGCTTTTCCTACGGATTACGCCTGTTTCCTTTTACTAATTTCTGCCGTTTTTTTGATTGCTCTGCCCCCTGCTTTTCCTTACGCACCATTCAAAATCGCCCTGTTGTAGCAACGGTTGCGCCAAAAAAATCCTTGCAACACCCTAAAAATTTAAAATACCCCTTGCAAAGGAAAGAATTTTTTTATAAAATAAAACCACGTGCAGTCCGAACCACGGGCTGCGGAAAATCAAATTTTGGAGGAACAAAATGAAAAAGACACTGTTGGCTGTTGCACTTTGCCTTGTAATGCTGTTCGCGTTTGCCGCTTGCGGGGAAAACCAACCGAGCGCAAAATACACCATGGACGACGGAACCTACCAAGGCACCGGAAATCAAATTAAATTTCACAACGGGCAAGGACCTAGCACGAAATTAAGCATTACGGTAAAGGACAACAAAATTACGAAAATCGAATTTACCAAAGTACCGACGACTTCCGCTTTCGGGCTGTGGAACGGCGGCGGTGCGGATTACGACAATCCGACCAAGGCTTTGACGGCGGATGCACAGGCTTGGCTCGACAAGTTTAAAACCATGACGCTGGACGAAATTATGGAAGTGAAGGCAAACGACCCTGTCAACAGTGCCGATCACTATGACGGCGGCAGTTTGGAAGGAATGGACGTGTTTACCGGTGCAACCGCAACTTCGGTGTGCGTGGTAAGGGCGGTGCAAAACGCCATTCGCGACAACTGCAAATAATCGAAAAACAAAAAGCGAAAAAGTTGCAGCCAAAGGATAAATTTCCTTTCCCAAAAAAGGAAGCATAAAACAAAACCAATTTACAAACAAAAAAACAATCCGACAAAACTACTGTAACAAAAACGCAACAAAAAAAGGAGTGTTCGTTCGAACGCTCCTATTCCTTACCAGTTGAATCCATTGATTTATTTAAACACATTTGCCTTTTTAAAACATTTGGCTTTTTCACAAACTATCCCTTTTAAAAAGGAACCTTTTTGCCGCAAGTGTTTTGTGCTGCGCTTTGGTTAGCGACCGACGACTTCCAACGCTTTACGCACGATGTCGTCCACCGTCATGCCGTAACGCTCCTTTAAAGCAGGGATTTTACCCACTTCGCCGAATTCGTCGTGAATGCCGACGGCCGCCGCTTTTACCGGACAGCGTTGCGCCAACGTTTCCGCCACGGCGGAGTACAAACCGCCGATGACGTTGTGATTTTCCACCGTCAGCACCGCTTTCGTTTTGGAGGCGGATTTTACAATCGTTTCCGTGTCGAGCGGTTTTAGGGTGTGCACGTTAATCAAGTCAACGGAAACACCTTTTTCCTGCAAAATTTCGCAGGCGGTTAGGCAATCCTTCACGCAAAGCCCGCTTGCGAAAATGGAAAGATCCTTGCCGTCGCGGAGTTTGTCCGCACGGAACAATTTGAATTTGTAGTTCGGGTCGGTAAACACGTCCGGCGTTTCCTTACGGAACATACGTATGTAAACGGGGCCGTTGTGTTTGACGATTTGCGGCAACGCCTGCAAAAGTTGCGCATTGTCCACCGGTTCGAAAATTACCATGTTCGGGATGCTACGCAAAACGGCGATGTCCTCAAAGCTCATGTGCGTGCCGCCGTTGAGTTCTGCCGCAATGCCGGGGTCCGTCCCTACGATTTTGACGTTTGCGCCGCCGTAAGCAATGGAAACCGCAATTTGGTCGCAAATGCGGCGCGTTGCAAACGGGGTGAACGTGGTGATGAAAGGAATAAAGCCGTAAGCGGATAATCCTGCCGCAACCGACGCCATGTTGGCTTCCGCAATGCCGCAGTCGAACGCACGCTTCGGGTACTTGCTTCGCAAGGAAATTGTGCCGTCCGCCTTGGCTAGGTCGGCATCCAGCACGCAGATTTTACGGTTTTTCGCCATGGCTTTTTCCAGATAATTTCCGAAAACTTTCCGCATTTCCATATCAAAGTACCTCCTGCTCCAATTCCTTTAGTGCGGCTGCCGTTTGCTCTGCCGAAATCGGCATGCTGTGGTTCGACACGCCCGCCGCTTCGATAAAGGAAACGCCTTTGCCCTTTACGGTGTGCAGCAAAATCGCCGTCGGACGGGATTTTACCTTTTTTGCCGCCGTCAATGCC
>CAKPPA010000024.1 GCA_934177025.1 uncultured Clostridia bacterium | reverse complement strand
CGCCTCGTAAACGCACGTTGCCGTGGTTAACAGCAATCGCTCGGTTACGGCGTCAAACGAAACGTTTCGAATCGGTTCGGAAATAAAATCAAAATTCAAGCAATTTGTCCGCAAAAACGACGCATCCAGCCGATCCAAACACGTGCCGTGAAGCGCCCAAAAAACGTTTTCGCTTGCGTCGTACACAAGGCTTCGATACGCTTGCGGCACCGCAATTTCCGTCACCGTGCCCTCCGAAACCTGAAAAATCGACGGGCGGCAACCGTCCGTAACAAAAACGTCGACGCCGTTCGAAGTGGCGGACGTGCTGTTTTTGAGTTCGTCAAAATTCAAACAGACTTGTTCCTTTAACACTAAATTTACCATTTTTGACCTCTCGTTTCCTTCGGATTAATGTATTGTATGTTGTTTTTGCTTTTCCCGTTCGAGTAGGTTTTTGCTTCCGTAAAACAACACAAACAAACTTCCTGAAAAAAGAAGCCGAAAACAAAAAACAGAGTCGGTGGTTCGACTCTGTTTTGAAAAAAAGTTTTTACTTTTAGCGTTTTTTACTACGGGACATTACGGCTGCCGCAACGATGAGCACCACGATTAGCACCCCGCCCGCAATGAAGTACCACAAAACGTAGGAAGGTTTTAAGTACACGGTCAGTGCCGTTTCCGTACTTGCCGTTAAGCGAAACTCGTAATCCTGATAGCCTTGCAACACGATGCGCACCGTGTCCCCGACTTTTGCGGAAAACACGATTTTGTCGTTTTGCAACGCGAATTCCGCCGGTTCGCCGTTGACGTAAACCGCAACGCCGTCCGTCGAGATTTTTTGCTTTTCCTGATTCAACAACGTGAGGGCAAACTGCGTTTCGGGGCATGCCACGTACACGTCGAAATTGCCCCCTTCGGTTGCAATTAATTCCGTCAGCGGTTGCGTTTTTGCCGCATCGCTGAAAAACAGCAAGTTGTTGCCCTGAAGTGCCAACTTGTCGCCGATGCCGACGTTGTTCATGGTCAGTACTCCCTCCGCGGAGCAACTGTACGTTTTGCCTTCGTACAAAATTGTTACTTCAACCGCGTTGTCTAAAAAATGGAATTGGATTGTGACGTCAACCGCTTTTTGCAAGCGGATTTCCGCAGAAGTCGTTGTAAGGTCGGAAAACACGAATTCGCCGTTTTTAAAGCCTTCCTTTTGGAAGGAAACGGTGCTTTGCAGCGTGGAACGCAAGGTGGCTTTGCCGCTACTGTCCGTTGTTGTTGTGGAGGTGCCGTCCGTCACTTGCGCACCCACTACGGCTTTTCCGTCCGCATCGCGCACGACAAAGGTGAGGTTGTGTAGTTTTGCGCCCGTGACGGAAAGATTCGTTGCTTCCGCCGTAACGTTTTGAAAACGGTAGTTTTCCGCCGTGAAGGAAAGGGTTTGCCCGTACTTTACGGTTAGGGTGCAACTGCCGCCCGTACTTTCCGCAAGGAGCGTGCCGTCCGCAAAAACGGAAACTTTGTCCGTAATCGGCGTGCCGTTTTCGTCCACAAACCGCAAGGTTACGTCCACCGTTTTTTCCTTTACGGTGACGACGTAGCCGTCCTTGGCGTTTTCGCCCACTTCCAGCGTCAGTTCGCAAGCGGAGCCGTCCGCATACGTTAACTCCACCTTGTCGCCCGTCGAAAAGGATTTGAAAAAGTTGCAGGTGCTAACGTCCGTTGCATACCTGCCGGTGTGGGTGTGCTTGCTGTAATAACATTCGTTTTTGCGGAAAAAGTAAATTTGATCGTTGTTGACGGTTTTGTCCACGCCTTGTTTGCGGTTGCCCGTGGTAACGTTGGTGTTAACACGGTAAACAACGATTCCTTCCGTGGTTGTTACGCCGTTGGTCGTAACCGACGGGCGGTACTCCGCCACGAAAAACTCGCCGTCCTTTTCTCCGAATTTGACGGCGGAACCCAACGCAGTTTTTTGTAGTTTGTTGGCACCGATCGAAGCATCGTTCAAATCCGCCCACTGCAACAGGCTGAGGTAGTAAGCGTTTAGCACTTGCGGATGATGATAGTCCGTTGCTGCCATGACGTCCCAAATGCCGACGGGGCTTTCCGCTTGAAATTGCGCGTCGCCGCCGTCCTTGTAGTGATACAAGTCGTCGATCCCCTGCGACTCCCCGAGGTTGTGCAGCATTTCGTGGCAAATGACGCCGATCGGCGAAGTAAGGTTGATTTTCGGAAGGAAACCGACCATTACTTCCTCGTAGTACTGATACGGGTTTACGATGTAGCGTGCTACGTCGAGTTTTCCGTCCGTTGCGTCGACAAACTTACTGCCCAACCCTACCATGGCATGCGGCCAAATGGAGGAGTTGTTGTCGGACGTGGTGTTTTCGTAATAGAGGTTGGGATAAAACACAACCGAATCCAAAATGCCGTCCTCGTTTTTGTCGAAATTCGCTTTGGTAAACGCAACGTTTTTCGTTACGTCGACGGTTTCCGCCTTATCCGAAAACGCACCTTGTTTCGCCACGGTGGAGAGTACGTTCGTGACGTAGTTAATTTCCTTCATTACGTCGCTCGCCCCGAGATTTTTGAAGGTTTCCTTCGTCATCGTCGAATCCTGATACCGCACAAAAACGCTTTGCACCGTTAGTTTTTTGCCGGAAAGCCGCCAAAAATACTCCTTCACGCTTTCGACGTCGTTTTCCTCCTCGTCGTTAAAAATTCGGTCGATTGCCTTTAAGTCCTCGGTGCTGTACGCTTGCCCGCCGAATTCCGCCAAAACGACGACGTTGTAAAACGAGTTTACGGTGTTTAACGGCGATTCGGCGGCGTACACCGGCATAACGCCCAAAACGCCGCAGAAAATCAATAGCACCAGCAGTATTCCGATTCCTGTTTTTTTCATTTTGATTTCCCCTTACGATTCCGATTTTACTATGCTTATTGTAGCATAAAACGATTGCGGATTTCCAAAAAATTACGAATTGTTACCGAATTTTAAACGCATTTTCACCCGTTTTGCACGGAATGCATTGCTGCCGCTACAAAAAGGATACGCCGTCAAGCAACCGTTTGTGAATTTTTTTAAAAAAAGTTTTGCCTTGTCCGCAACCTACCGATTTTTTGTTTCCTTAAAGTCCCCCGAAAGTTTTTCGCATGGTTTCCTTTCCTGCTTTTTGCAGTCCCTACTTTTAGCAAAAACCGAGTCGCCGTTACAACGGCTGAAAACCGCGACGTTACGTGGACGACTTCGAACCCTTTTCGAACACGCACATCCACACGGCATCCGCACTGGTTTCGTCCACACGGTGTTTGACGTGGGCGGGAATGGTGAAACTTTGCCCGTCGCGTAGCGTTAGCGTTTCGCCGGTGTCGAACATCAAACGCGCGCTGCCTTGCATCAGAAGCACCCATTCCTCCTCCGCTTGATCGTACCAAAAATCTTTCGGGCTGCAAACGCCGAAGGACTCAATTTTTTCAATGCGGATGCGCTCGTCCTCGAACATGATGGTAATCCGCTCTTCCTTGCTGTTTTCTGCTTTCATTTTCGCCCCTTTTCCGTCCCTTTTCCGCCCGCGCCGCAAGCAATCGGTTGACAAAACGGGAATCGTTTTATATTATGGTAGTATAATTTTTGACTGAAGTCAAACGTCCGTAAAAGGAAAAAACGCCGGAAAGCGTAAAAAAATTTTTTGTTTCAATCGATATCCGAAGGTGTCAATTTTGGCATCTTCTTTTTTTTGGAGGGAATTATGAGAGAATGTAAAACTTTGCGGCTAACGACTTGTGCGCTCTTTATCTCCTTAGGGATTTTGTTGCCGTCCGTGTTTCATGCGCTGAACCTCGGCTCCGTGTTTAGCCCGATGCATTTGCCGGTGCTGCTTTGCGGATTTTTGCTGGGGCCGATTTACGGGGGCGTGTGCGGTGCCGTGGTGCCGTACTTAAGTTCCTTTATTACGGGGATGCCGCCGGCGTTTCCGGTGGCGTTGTCCATGACGTTTGAACTTGCGACTTACGGCATTTTGTCCGGCTTGTTTTATCGTTTGCTCGGCGCAAAATGTCCGCAACCGACGGTGAAAGTGATTGCGGCGTTGGTGCTGGCCATGCTGGGCGGGCGCATCGTCCTTGGGGTGGTGAATGCAATTTTGTTTGCCATTCAAGGCTCGGCGTACTCCTTTGAAATTTTCCTGAGTTCGGCATTTTTGAAGGCTTGGCCGGGGATTTTGTTGCAACTCGTCCTTGTTCCGCTGACGGTCGAAGTACTGCGCTCGGCAAAAATTTTGCAACTTTATCAAACGCCGGTAGCGGCACCGAAGGAAGATGAACCTACTCCGGTCGAATAAAAAACGCTACCCCGCAATGCGTGCGGAGGATGCAAGCGTGCTGTTG
The DNA here is from genome assembly GCA_934177025.1 of uncultured Clostridia bacterium. Lineage (GTDB taxonomy): Bacteria > Bacillota > Clostridia > Christensenellales > CAG-314 > CAKPPA01. Next base: position 7,293 of record CAKPPA010000024.1, on the reverse strand, counting down.
TTTGAAAACACGTTTGGGCAAACGCCCCAAGCACCGGACACCTTAGCCGCCTTAAAAAACGAAGGGGCGGGAAAAAAACCGCAAGCGGCGGAACGCATCGGCAACGGGTTTTTGCGTATTTATTTTTCCGAAAACGATTCAGAGGCGGAGCTGACTGCTTTAGGGAAAACCGTGGAACGCACCAAAGCGTTTCGGAAAGGAAAACCTGCCGATTACTTCAAAAAATGCGAGGCACTTGCGACGTACTTCGGAGAGGAGGGTGAACAAGCGTTGCGGCATGCCGTGGAAGGCAGGCTACCGACGCACACGCAGGAATATGCCATGCATTACGCAACGCATTACCGCGTGGTGGACGAAAACGTTTACCGCTATCGCAAAATTTTGGACTTTTTGGAACCGTATGCGGGGAAGAAAATTGCCGTTGCCATTGACGGCAAATGCGCCTCGGGAAAAACGACGCTGGCACGCTTTTTGCAAAAATACTTTTGTGCCGACGTGCTACACACCGACGACTTTTACCTCCCTATAGCCCGACGCAACCTTGCCGAAATCGGCGGAAATATGGATTTTGTGCGCCTGAAGCAAGTGATTGCGGCGTGGAAAAGCGGAAACGCTACGTATGCGCCGTTTGACTGCAAAACACAGCAATACGCCGCACAACGAAACCTGTTACAACGAAACCTACTGATTACGGAAGGCGTTTACTCCTTTTTTCCGCAGTTGGCCGAATGCTTTGACTTACGCATTTTGTTGACGATTTCGGAGGGGCTGCGCGTCAAGCGGATTTGCGCGCGCGAAAAGGAAAATGCCGAACGCTTTTTGTCCCTTTGGGCAACCCGTGAGGACGAGTACTTTCAAGCGTTTGCGCCCGAAGCCACTGCCGATTTTTTGTTCGATGCGGATTGCGCCGATTAGGAAGCGGCACGGACGGAAGGAATGCACCGCTAACAAAAAAAACACACCTCAAAAGGAAGAAACCTTTTTGAGGTGTTTTTTGTAATGAATCGTTAGGCACGGCTACCGTTGAAATTGCCAACGAGCAGTGGGAATGGTGTTTTTTTTGTAATAAAAAATCAGGCACGGCTACCGCACGTGTACCATAAAAAACTTACGCTTCCGTCAAGCCAAGTTCCTTTTCCGCCAAACGCACGGCTTCCGCAATCCATTCGCTCAGCCCTTTTTCGTTGCAACCCACCACAACCGTTCGACATTTGAGCGACGGGATTAAAATTTTTTTTGCCTTGGAGGACGAAACCGCTTCCGCCATGTTCGGCGTGATTTCCCCCATTAAAGCATTTGCCATCACAATGCCCATCGGCCCCGCAATGACGTCGCAATCGCGACAATTGAACACAATGGCATTTTCCCCCGTGACGGCGGCATCCGCACCCGCTTTCAGCATTGCCGACGTTGCCAACGCATTCGTTCCGGCGGCAATGACGGTGGCTTTTCCTTTCAGTTTTTCGACCAGCAGTTTGCCGATTCCGCCGCCCTGCCCGTCGATGATTAAAATCCTTTTCATGCGTTTAGTATACCATTTCGTTTTTCGCTTTGCAACCGAAAATTTGAATAAGTGCGAACGGCTTTTTCGTTACAAAAATCGAACACGCCCTTTTTGTCGGTTTTCGATTTTTTCCCCTTTTTGCGTTTTTTGTTGTTTCGTTCGTTTTTTTTCGTTTTGTTTTCCGTTTTTGTTTGTTTTTAAGTCATTGCGTTTTGTTTTTTGCTTTTTTTGGCGTTAAAAACCTTTCCTTTCCCTACCATCGGCGGGCGTTTCGCCCCTTGAAGAAGCAAACGGAATATGATAAAATAAAGTTTAGTAAAACATCGGACTTTTTGTTTTACCTTTGCACGTTTCCAACGTGCGCAACGAAACTACGGAGTGTTGAGGGAAAGTATGACGGTTTACGACATTATCGAAAAAAAGAAACGTCGACAAATTTTAACGCGGGAGGAGATTCGCTTCCTTGTAAAAGGTTACACCGACGGAAGCGTGCCTGATTACCAGATGTCCGCCTTTTTTATGGCGGTTTGTTTTGCGGGGATGACGGAGGAGGAAACGTTTGCTTTGACGCAATGCATGAAGGACAGCGGAAAAACCCTTGACCTGTCGGAATTTCCCCTTGTTGCCGACAAGCACAGTTCCGGCGGCGTCGGTGACACGACCACCCTTGTTTTGGCACCCCTTTTGGCATGCTTGGGGTTCACTGCCGCTAAACTGAGCGGACGCGGACTCGGCCACACCGGCGGAACGTTGGACAAGTTGGAAAGCATCCGCGGAGTGCAAACGAATTTATCCGACGAACGATTTCGGGAAATTTTGCGCGACGCCGGATGTTGCATTTGTGCCCAAACGCAGGAACTTGTGCCTGCCGACAAAAAAATGTACGCCTTAAGGGACGTAACCGCAACGGTGGACAGCATTCCCCTCATTGCGGCGAGCATCATGAGTAAAAAACTTGCCGGAGGGGCAAACTACCTGCTCCTTGACGTAAAGTGCGGGAGCGGCGCATTTATGAAAACCAAAAAGGATGCCTTAAAACTGGCGCAAATTATGGTGAACATCGGAAACAAGGCAGGGAAGGACGTTTGCGCCTTTGTGACGGATATGTCCCAACCGCTGAGCCGCTACGTCGGCAACGCTCCGGAAATTTTGGGGGCGTTGGAAGTCATGGACGGCAAGCCGAGCCGCCTTGCGGACGAAGTGAAATTATTTGCACTCACGTTGGCGATGCGGGCAAACGTTGCCGATGCCGAACAAAAAATCGAAACGCTGTTGAAAAACGGCGAAGTGAAAAAACGTTTTGCACAAATGGTTGCCTTGCAGGGCGGAGATGCCGACCTTGTGTTTCATCCCGAACGAATTGAAATCGGAATTCCGCAACCCGTTTACGCAACACGGAGCGGATACCTTAGCCGCATCGACACCGAAACCGTTGGGAAGGTTGCCGCACTTTTGGGTGGCGGCAGGCAAAAAATCGAAGACGAAATCGATCCGTCGGTCGGGCTGAAAATGGAAGTAGAACAAAACGATTTTGTGAAAAAAGGCGAACGCATTGCAACGATTTATCACCGGAACAAAAACTTAAGCGAAGCGGAAAACCTCCTTTCGAATGCGTTTCATTTTTCCGCACGACCGACCAAGCCGCTTCCGCTTTTTTACGCATTTGTGGACGAAAACGGAGTTTCCGTACACGAAACCGACGATAGCGTTGAAAAACCGCCGCTTTCGTGAAAAAATTTAACAAAAAAACGCCGAAACATTGCGGCGTTTTTGTTTTTTGTAACGGTTCAAGGAAAATCGCCGTTTTTGTCCTTACATTGCGGCGTTTTTTGTTTTTTGACTACCAATTCTCCTTGACGGCGTACCCTACCAATCCTCCTTGATGGAAAGTTTAATATCGTCGTAAAACTCCTTGTACTTTTGTTTAAACGCGTCCGGCTTCGGCAACAGATCCTCCAAATCGAAATCACTCCATTCGTAGGCATCGTCGTCGCTGTTTTCGCTGAGCCGCATGAGTTCCAATCGATCCAACACGTTAGTTTTCCTCCTTTCCGCAAAGTTTTGCTCCGTCGAAATTTTGTGCGAAATCCTTTAAAAACAAGGCGCAAATTAAAATATCCGCCGCACCGCCGATGCTGTACCCGTTTGCCGTACATTCCTCGGTCATTCGTTGGGCGTCCGCCTCGTTTTCCGGCGAAACGGAAAGGATTTTTCCCTTCACGCGGCGATAATTTTCCGTTGTTTTGCAACGTTTCCACAGCACCGTGTCGTCGCAATGACGCAATGCTACCAAAAGCCCTTCGCGCAAAACCGCATCGCTTTCCGTGCGATTTTTTAAAAACCGATAGGTTTGCTCCACCGCGGGCATGCCGCACAAGGCTTCGTCCCGCGCGCTTTTCAGCCCCTCGCGGTGGGCTTTTTTTCCTGCCGTTTCCGTCCCTGCGAACTCGGTTTCCAGCCCCGTTAACGCTTTTGGAAGACTTTGGAAAACTTCCTCCGTCCTTTGCCCTTGTCGCCAGCCGTAGCCCAAGCAGTACAGCAAGCACCCAAGCGCAAAAATTAAGCCCTTGTAGGTGTTGGTGCCGTCGGTGAGCCGAAACATTTCCTGCTCGGCACTTTGTCCGACCGCGCGGCAATGCGAAAACCCTTCGGACAAGGACGGGGCTTTGCACCCGCAAAAAAACATTTCGGAAAAATAAGGCAAAATTCCTTGCAAGGAACGTTCCATAAATTCCGCCGTCATATCCGCATGTGCACCGACAAAATTCGGCTCGACCAGCCCGAATTTGTGTTTTAAATTACGTTCCTTCGCCGCCGCCGACGCTACCATGCGTTGCAGTTCGGTTGCGAAGTAGCACTCGATGCGACGTTGCGCTTCGCGAAAAACTTCCTCGCTCGTGTGCTTTTGCAGGCGCATGCAAACAACGGCAGGCGCATCGCACAGTAAACATTGCCGCAACGGGAGATTCATTTTCGAACGGGAAAAATCGGTGTGCTTGTCGGTGACGTCCAAGTCGATGAGTCGCCCGAGCGGATGCGTCCGCTCCAATTCGATGCAGGCGTTTTTGACCGAAAGCCCGTTTTCGTTCGTCAAAAGCAAACCGTACGCGCCGTCGTCGCTTTCGTAGCGGTACTCCGCCGTAAACGCAAGTTTTGTTTTGACTTCCCTAAAAAACACCGATAGCAGAAAACAGGCTTCAAAACTGTTTTTGAAGCCTGTCGGCAAATTCGCCTTGATACTTAAAACGGTTTGCCCAGTTTCCGCAAGGCACCGAATGCGTTCGGCACGTTTTTCCCTGTCACTTAAAATTCCCATTGTTTTTCAAATATTCCAACGTTTGGAACGGAACGAATTTTTCGAGTTCCGCCCAATTTTTTTCGCTCGCCAATTGCCGCACGCGCGATGCGCTGACAACCGTGCCGTCCGTACGCAGGCGTTCCACTTCCACCAAAGCGTCCTTAAGTTCCCGCTTTAAGCACTCGTTGTACTCCGCCGTAGCCAAGTCCGTCGGTTCGGTGCCGACGTAGCGTTTGGAAACGGAAAAACACGGCATAAAATATTTTTTGAACACCGCCGCATCGACTTTTGCGTACTCCTCGGATTCCTTGCAGGTTTCCTTTAAAAAATACGTCGGAAAAGTCAATCGGGAAATGACGTACCGCGTGGAAGGAAGCACGCACACGTTTTGGATGCCTGCCGTAACTTCCTTGACCAAACGGAACCGATCCCGAAACGGGTACACGGAAAGATCCTCCTCCACGACGAACACCAACAGCGTTTCGTGCCGTGCCGCCGCATACTCGATGAGGTATTTGTGTCCGTTTGTCATCGGGTTGCAATTCATTACAATCGCGCCGACGTCCCGCAACGGCAACGTTACGGATGCGCGAAGGTTTGCCAAGCAGTCGCGAATGCCTTCGACGGAATCGTTTTCCATTAAAAGCACCGTGTCGGTGCAAACGATTTCCTTAAAATTCAGGGATTCGAAAATATCCCTGTTTTTCGGCTTCGTGAACACGCGATAGTAGTAAATTCGTTGTCCGCGCAGGTACTCCAAAACGCGATCCATTAACTGACCGCTGAGGTTCCACCCCCGAAAACGATCGTCCACCGCCATGGCTTTGATGATATCGCCGGCGACGGAAACCGTCCCCACTACTTCGCCGTCGTACTCCGCGTAAACGGTGAAGTCGATATCCTTGTCGTAGCGGAGTTCCTGCTGCTGCAAAAACACGCGGACTTTTTCCTTTTCCTTGGGCAAATATGCCTGTTTGAACTGTAATTCCATACCGAATTATTTTTTTAATTGATAAATCGAATCGATGATGGTTCCGTCACGATACTCGACCACACCGACTACCTTGTCGGAAAATTCCACTTTGTTCGGAACTCCCGTGTAGGAAAGGGCAATGTCGTACAACTTTTCGATCGGCATAATGTTGAGTTTTGTGTCCTTCAATTTTTCCAACAAATCCGTACGTTTCGGATTGATGGCAATGCCGCGTTCCGTTACCAACACGTCCACCGTTTCGCCCGGAGTCGTAACCGTTGTGACGTGTTCCTTGATAATCGGCATGCGCGATTTCATTAATGCCGTAGTGATGACGGTGATATCCGCGCCGTAAGCCGTGTCGCTGTGGCCGCCGGAGCCGCCGATGATTAAGCCATTGCTACCCGTTGTTACGTTGACGTTGAAATCCAAGTCGATTTCCGTTGCGCCCAAAATCACGAAGTCCAAATCGTTGACGACAACGCCTTCCTCGTACGGATTGCCGTATTTCGAGGAGGACATTGGATGGTGCGCTTTGTTTTCGCGATAGGAGCGTACCGCTTCCAAATCGAAGCACTGCACGTCGTTTAAGGATTCCAGCAGGCCGCTTTCCAGCATTTGCACGAAATAGCCCGTGATACCGCCGGATGCGAAACTTCCCTTCACGTTGCGGCTGACCATGATTTTTTTCACTTCATCCGCCACGGCCAAGGACGTTCCGCCTGCGCCCGTTTGCATGCTGACGCCGTTTTTAATGACGCCGAGTTCGTTCAAAAGTTTTGCAGTGTCCCGAGCGATTTTTAAGCCGACCGGATCCTTCGTGACTTTCGTCGTGCCGGAAACGATTCCCTTACTGTCGCCGATTTTTTCCACCGGAACAACGTAGTCCACGTACTTGCCGTCGATTTCCGTGTAGCTCATTTTGTCCACAAGATGATCGGTAACAAGCACGACTTTTTTTGCATACATCGCATCCGGAATCGCATAGCCCAATGCGCCGCAGGCACTTTCGCCTTCCGTTCCGTTGGCATTGCCGTTTTTATCGCAAGTCGGTGCCGCCAAAAATGCAACGTCGATCGGCAGTTCGCCGCTTTCGATGCTGCGTGCGCGGCCGCCGTGCGTGTTCATAACCAACAAATCCTTCATTTTGCCGTCGCAAATCGTTTTTGCGACAGGACCGCTGATGTAGTTGGTGAAAATTTGCGTTACCGTGCCGTCCTCAATCAATTCGCACAGCGGTGCATGCGCCGGAAAAATGGAGCTTGCCGCAATTTTGATGTTTTTTAACCCTCTTTTTTTGACTTCGTCCATCACCATGTTTAAAACGTAGTCGCCGTTGCGCATGTGATGATGGAAGGAAAGCGTCATACCGTCGCAAACGTTGCATTTGTCGAATGCTTCGGAAATCGACGCAATGAGTTTTTCCTGATTCGTACTGATCGATTGCGGGATCAGTTTCCGTTTTGTCGTTTTAATGACTGCATCCGCACCGCGAAAAGACTCAAACCCTTCCGGCAC
>CAKPPA010000023.1 GCA_934177025.1 uncultured Clostridia bacterium | reverse complement strand
ATACAAAATGTTTGCCAACGTGTTTTTGGAAAACGCGTCGATGCCTTTTGTCGGCTCGTCCAACAAAATGATTTTCGGTTCGGTGAGTAAAATTTTGGCAAACGCCGCTTTTTGTTGCTCGCCGCCGGAAAGGTCGAACGGGTGCCGCCCCAAAAGGTGGGAAATGTTGAGTTCCTCCACCACGTTGCGGATTTTTTCCGCACCCTCCTTGCCGTAACCCATCACTTTGACGACTTCCTCCAAATCCGCCTGCAACGTGTTTTTGACAAACAGCGTTTGCGGATTTTGCGGCAAACAACTTAAATTGTGGCGGTACAAACTGACGCCGCCGTAGTCGGAAATTTTTTTGTCCCAAATGCGCAACTTTCCGCGGTACAGCCGCTTGATTCCGCCGACGACTTTCAGCGTTGTGGTTTTGCCCGCACCGTTGCCCCCTAAAATGCAAAAAATTTCGTTTTCGTAAACGGTAAGATTAATGCCTTTGAGTACGTCAGGCAAGTCGCGCTCGTAGCGGAAAAAGCCTTCGGAAATTTCAATGGCTTTCGTGCGGGAAGCGGTTTCGTCGGGCAAAACGCCGTAGCGGTCGTACACGTTGCGGTACCTTTCCTCCAAATAGTCCTTGCCGTCCTTAACGGTCAACGGGCATTTGCCGTCGCCCTCCAATTTGTTGTAAATGCGCACTGCCGACGGCAAACCGAGGAGCATTTTGTGATTTGGATCGATGTGCCTTAATTGCGAACCGACGTTTTCCGGCGTGCCGACGGCAAGGATGCCGGCACGGTTCATGAGGACCACTTTGTCGGCAAGCGGAAACACTTCCTCCAGCCGATGCTCCACCATAAGCACCGTAACGCCCAATTCGCGATTGATTTTTTTTACGGTCGAAATAAAATCGGCGGCGGCAATCGGGTCCAATTGACTGGTCGGCTCGTCTAAAATGAGGATTTGCGGTTGCATGACCATAACGGACGCCAACGACAAAAGTTGTTTTTGCCCGCCGGACAATTCGCAGGTTTTTTTGTTGTACCAATCGCTGATGCCGAAAAAGCCGCAGGTTTCGGCGGTGCGCAAGCGAATTTCGTCGGTGCTTACCCCCAAACTCTCCAGCCCGAACGCCAATTCGTGCCACACTTTGTCCGTAACGATTTGATTCTCCGGATTTTGCATAACAAAGCCGATTTCCGCAACGGAGCGGCGTTCGTCCAAGTCGTCGACGGAGGTGCCGCCGTACAAAATGCTGCCGCTTAACGTGCCTGCCGGTGCGATTTGCTTTTTAATTAAACGCAGTAGCGTGCTTTTGCCGCAACCGGATTCGCCGCAAAGCACCGTAAACTCCCCTTTTTCGATGGAAAACGAAACGTCGTTTAAGGCGTTTTCCTCCGCGCCGTTGTAGCGGAACGTTAAATTTTGGATTTCAAGTATCGCCACGACAAATTCTCCTTTACTTCACAAAAAGTTGCTAAAAACATCAAAACGAACAAACATGCGTACAGTGCCACGGCAAACCCGTCGGTTGCCAACGGCGCAAACGTCGGATAAAACGAGTAGTTCGGCACAATGGTTACCAAGTAGCACGCCGCACCCGTTAAAAGCAAAATGACGGCATACGTAACGGAATCGCGCGTGATCCACGTAAAAACGGAATAGCTGGAGCGTCCCTTTAGCCCGTAACCGCGCGCCCGCATGGAATCGGCGGTTTGCACGGAGTTTTCCAAACTCCAACTAATCAAAATGCCGAGCACCCTTATTTTTTGACGGATTTTGTCCACAAAACTTTTGGTTGCGTACATCCCCAGCGTTTTTTGAGCTTCGTCGATTTCGGTAAAATGTCGCTTAAATTTCGGAATGAAATTAATCGTCATGGAAAGCAGCAGCGACAGTTTCGGCGTAACCCTGCCGAACAGGTAAATAAACTTGTCGCTCGTCATCACTTCGTGATAACACTTAAACCAATAAATCACCGCCATAATTTGCACTGCCACGTTGACGCCGTACAAAATTGCTTCCAACGTCACCGGATTGTCGTTTAAAAAAAACAGGATGGTTTCGCCGTTGTGCGAAAACAGCGGGTTTGTAACGGAAATCAGCAAAATCATCACAAAGGAGTACACCAAACTTTTTGCGATTTCCCTGCCGCCCACCAGCATGCCGCAAAACACCGCCGCCGCCACGAAGGAAAGCGCAATCACAATCGGATTAAAGCAAAACATGGTGATGAATATCGTTGCCAAAAAGTAGGTAAACAGCAAAATCGGGTGAAACGATTCGAACGCTTTCATGCCTTTGCCCCCCAAGAATCGCCTACGTCCCTGCCTAAATCGCAGGTGTACACCCATTCGATTACGTCGCCGTCCTTTAATTTGTACTTACTGCAACCGTACCCCGGGAATTTGCCGTTTACTTTGTACATCCAGCCCGAATGCTCCCCGCAGGAAAACTCGTACAAAAAGTTGATGCCTTTAATGTACACGCTGCCGTAAGCACTTTCGTTTATGCCCTGATACTCCATTTGAATTTTGTTGTGCCTGACTGCGCGGTTTAAAATGTCGTACACGCTGTCGCCGGGGCGTAGCACGTATTCGGTTTGATGCAAAATAAACCCGTCGGACGGAACGTACTTTTCGTAGCGTAGCCGCGGATCGAGCTTGTCCCAATTATCAAACACCGTGCTGCAATTAATCGACAAAAACACGGTAAGGCTATCCTCCGTGATGTCGTCCAAATGCGTTAGGTAGTAGTCGTCCACCGATTGAATTTTGGTGCCGCTGAAAATAAAAATCAGTAGCACCACGACGATGCAAATTGCAATGAGATCCTTTTTCATTTTTTATCCTGTTCGCCTGCGTAAAAAGCCCTTAAGCCGTGCTTTCCTCGTGCTTCCCTGCCTTTTCCGTTGCGGCGGTTTTCGTTTTGTTTTATTCGTCGCTTTCCGGCATGAATTTCGCGCGTTTCAATTTGCGCCGCTTTAACACGTGCAGCACAATCCACGTTGTTACAACGGCTGCCGCAACCACGCAACACGCCGTAATGATTAACGCCGTTTGCAGGTTGTCCACCTGCGTTTTGCACTTCATAATCCCTTCGACGTCGCTTTTTTCGAATGCCGAGCGATCGTACTCCGAAAGTGCCATGTAGCGATCGTAAATTTCGTACACCGTGCCTTTTTTGGAAAGCCCGATGTTTTGGAACGGATACAGTTCGTTCGCAATTTTTGCCTTTAGGTCGTCGATTTCCTTCAAAATGGCGTCGATTTCGTTTTTGGCTTTTTCCAGCTTAATGACGTACGCCTGCTTCCCTTCAAAGTACACGCTGTTTTTAATTTTGACGTAAAGCCGCAACACTTCGGCGCGGTTTTGCGTGGTAAGCACCTTTGGCAAGGCATCCGCCGCCGCTTGGTCGTCGCGATCGAAAAACTCGGTCGGGGTGTCGTCGGTGCCGCTGTTGTAGTCCATTTTTTCTTCATAAAACTCTACGCCGGCAATTACCATGAGTTCGGCAAGTTTTGCGTAGTTCCCTACGTACCGCCGTTCGGACGGCGTAACGTCCCAGTAAGCATCGTACGCGGCTTGCACTTCGCTCGACGGGGAATCCTCCCGCAATGCGTCGATTTGCGCCGAAACCGCCGCAATTTTCGCTTTTACTTCAATAGACTGCTCCGGACGGAAATCGTACAGCGCGCGCATGCCGTTTTTTTGCCGCCAAAGTGCCGCCATGCCGTACAGCGTTTGTTCGCTTGCCATGGTGTTCGGTTTCCCCGCAACTGCCGACGGGTTGTCGGGATCGTTGACAAAGGAATGCGTAAAGCCGCCGCTTGCCGTGCGATACTTCAGCATGCCGTCGAACAACGTTTTTTTCGTGCCGTCCGCCGCCGTTTTGATAAACCTTGCGTCGGTTTGTGCGTCAATGCCTAAACTTGCCAACGCAACGACAACCTGCACCGTGCTTTCCACGTTCGCGGTTCCCCAACTTTGAAAATCGCCGTCCTCACACTGTTCTGCCGAAAGCCACGTAATGCATTCGTCCACCACGTCGCGCACGCGTTTTTTTACCGCATTGCCTTTTTTGTCGGTGTACTCGTAAATTTTTTCGCTGTTGTAGTAAGGTGCCAAACTTTGCATTGCCATTGCCGTCATATCCGCATCGGACACGCGGCCGTCCAGCGCAAATCCGCCGTCGGCAAGCTGCTGTTTTAAAATTGCCAAAATAATGTCGTCGCGCGTGTAAAATGCGTTTTTCGGCACTTCGTAATTGAGGCTATCCAACGTAATCAGCCCCCAAATGTAGCCGTTAATGCCTTGCCGCCCCAAAATGCCCGTGCCGTTTTCCGCACGATTGTACGTACCGTCGGCAATTAAATCGATGTTGCCGTCGATGCCGGCTTTGCGCGGGTTGCCGCCACTTGCCAAAATCGCCAAGGAAATGCGATGCCATTCGGTGGCTTTTGCTTCGCTCAACTTTTTCGGCGTTTGATAACGCTTCGTTACGTTGTCGTGAATGACGGCAAGGTAGCCGCTTTGATTGTCCGTAATCCCAAGCCTGCCGAGCCCGATCGGGAACCAATCGCCCGGGGTGGAGCCGGCACTTTTCAAAAATTCGTCATTGATTAAGTACTCGTCCGGTGTTGCGCCCACGTCGGATTTTTTCCAATTGATGATGCCTTGCGCTACGCTAAAGTACTCGTCCGCACTTTCGGCATGCACCGCTTCGGGCAACATCGCAATCGCCGTAAAACTTAAGAGGAGTGCCAAAACGGCACAAATTGTTTTTGTTTTTTTCATACGTAGTTTCCTTTCGGAACGTAAGGAAGGCTTGCCAAGTGCCTCCTTTTCCGCAACGTTTTCGTTCGCCTGCCTTTGAACGCTCCCGTTCGGCAATGCGCAACGTTTTTCGTTTATTAAAAATATTCCTTTTGCAATTTTTCCAACTGCTCCGCAAGGAGCGTTTTGTCCGCATTCCAAACAGCAATCGTGTTTAAAACGTCGTAATAAACGTCCGCACTTTTGCCGTAAAACTCGTTGACTTCGATTTTTACCAAAGCTCCGTAAATTTTGGTAAAGTCGCCGAAATCCACGTCGTAGTTATCGCCGCCGCCGCCCAACGAGCTGCCGCCGCCGATGTCGCTGCCTAACGCCACCGTAAACTGCAATCGCACCACTTCGCCGTCCTGCGGGTAGTGATCCGCAAAGCCGTAGTTCGGGTAAACGTTGTTGACGCTGTACATCCAGCCGGAGCCGTGCGTAAATTTGAATTCCGAAAGTTCGTACTTGCCTTCACTGTTTTTCAGAATGCTTTCGTCGTAAATTTCGACATTGTTCTTTTTCAAAATCGCAAGTAAATCGGGTGCAATGGCATTGCCGTCCAAATTCAGCCCGATGATGGAAGCCAAGTAAAAGCCGTTCGTAACGGAACCCGTGTGCGTGTACTCCCAGCCGCATTTTTCCAGCGTGCGCGTCAGCACCGTTGCCAAGTTTTCGCCGCGATAAATGTCGATTGCCGTCGGCTCCATAAAATAGCCGCAGCCGATGGTAAACCCTTCGATCGACATCACGATTTGCCCGATTTTACCGTCCGAATCCGCCCCGACGTAGGTCATTGCAAACACCTTTTCGGCTTTGCCGCTCACGGAATTCGCTTCGATTTTGAAATTAAACGTTTGGTTGAGACAACCTTGAAACGCACCTTTTGTAAAGTCGAACCGATAACTGGTTTTTACCAAATCGCTCCACACCAAGGAAATGTCGGCATTACTCAACTTCACGTAGTTGCCCGTTTGCCCTTTGTCGATAAAAAAGGCTAAGTCCTTGTCATCCAATTTGCCGCCTAAGGAATCCTTTACTTCCAAATCGAAGCAGCAAACGTCGCCTTTGTAGGTTTTGCCGTCCACAAGCGAAACATTTACGAAATGCGGCGGATCGGTTACGTATTTTACAACAACGGTTTTTTGGTACGTTGCGTTGCCGCTCCGTGCGGTGATGACAACGTTGTAGGTGCCGCTTGTCGGCAAGTACAACACGTACTGCCCCGCTTTCGGGTTGCCCACCATGGCGTTTTCCGCCGTTACGCTGACGTCGCAGGCGTCGTCGCCGTACTTTGCGGAAAGTTGAAACCGAATTGTGTCGTACGTCGTCGTTTGGTCGACGAAATCCGTCGCAACGACAAACCCTTTGTAGTTTACCGCATAGGTTTTCGTTTCCATAAAGTCGCCGGAACGCGCCATAACCGAAAACCGATTTTCGCCAACCGCCAATTTTGCCGCGTATGTTCCGTCCTCACGCGCGGTCAGTTTGGCGTCGTTGTGTTTTACCACCACACTGCAAGCATCCCCGTTCAACGTTGCCGTTGCAGAAAACACAATGACGTCGTTTTTCACCGGAACGGCCTCCACGTCGCAGGAAATCGCAAAATCCTTACGCACCGCAACGGTGTAAGTTTTGGTTTCGGTTTTTCCGCCGTACGTTGCCGCTACCGTAACGACGTTGTCGCCCTCTTTCGGGCGAAACGTGTACTTGCCGCCCTTTTCCGTCAACGTTTTTCCGTCAAAGGTTACTTTTACGTCGCACGCCTTGCCGCCGCAAGTTGCCGTTGCCGAAAAGGAAATCGTGCCGTTCGTGAGTTTTGCCTGCTCCACGTCGCACTGCACCACAATTTGCGACGGCTGAAACGTCACGTGATAAGTGCGTACGTCCTCCTTGTTTTTGCAAGTGGCAGTGACTTGAACGACGTTTTTTCCCTCGCGTAGCCGCACGGTGTACGTGCCTTCCGTCGGCGTTACCGCTTCGCCGTTGAGCGTTACGTTGAGAGCACAAAGTTCCTTTCCGTAACTGACGTTGACACGAAACGCATACTCCGCCTGATCCACGGAAATGCCGTCCGTCAGGTTGGTTGCGTAAGTAAATTTATCCTGTTTATCGTTAGGAGTGGGGCTACATGCCGCAAAAACACCCAGCATCAGCACCACTGCCATAACGACAATAAAAATCGTTTTGCAAGTTTGTTTCATCCTACTTCTCCTATGTCCGCCTTGGCGGACGCCTTTTCGACTTCGTCGTTGCAACAAAAAAAGCAACCACCTCTTCCGATGATTGCCGATTGTTTTCGAAGGACGTTTTTTTCGCAAAAGCCTTGATACCTTTGTCAAAAAAACGGACGTCGCATAAACCTCGCCTCACCGAAAAGCCTACACCTATTAGGCTATCCGGCAGGTTTCCTGACTTATGGCTCGAGCACCGCTTAACTGCCTTCCCGACTTGCGTCAGTGGCTGTAGCTGTTAAGCGATTTGCCAAATACAGTAGAGTGAGCTGAATCGCGGATTCGCACCGCGTTCCCTTTTGATGCCCTTGCGGGCAACCGTTTCGCCTTTGCGCCGTTATTGTATAACAACAGGGGCATAAAGTCAACTTTTGTAAGGGAACAACGCGGAAACGCAATGTAAAATTTCTGTGAAGTTGGCGGCGTTTTTGCCTTGTTGCCGCTAAGGCACCCACTGCGAAGCCCCTTTCGCTTGCTCCCCTTGTTTTTTCGGCGTTTTTTGCCTTTTGGCAAATGTTTCGCCTTTCCTTTTTTAAGAGGTTTTTTGTACTACCCCATACTTTTCAAGCATTGCCACACTGTTGTTTTAAGCGTTTTTCCCTGTTTTTCGAGCGTCCCCCTGTTTTTTAAAAATCGACACAAAAAAGGGAGGAAACCCTCCCTTTTTGTAGTTTTGCAACCGATATTAAATTTTTCACTGCAAAACAACGTTGTGTTTACGTTTTTACGCCTTTTTCACGCAACGTTTTATTTCGATTTTTTTCGTTTCAAAACAACTAGCGTTACCGCACCGCCCACGAACAGTACGCCGATCATGGCGTAAAGCCAAGTCATTGCAACCTTATGGTTGAATGCCGCGGTTTCCTTTTCCTCATACGTTTGCTCTGCCGAAAGCAATTTGTCAAAGTTACCGACCAAAATGCGAACGTCTTCCGGAAGTGCGTCGTACGCTTCCCGTGCTTTTTCGATGGCTTCCTTGCTGTCCAGCGTAACGTCGCCGATTGCGTCAATGACTTCCTGCACTTTTTGTGCGTCCTCGCGATCCAACGCTGCTTTGGTTTTCAATGCTTCCGCTTTGGTTTTTGCTGCCGCAACCGCCGCATTTACCGCATCGTTCGTCGTTGCCGCATCGATGGCTTGTTTTGCTTCCGTAACGATTTGCGTCAACTTCGCCTGTTCGTCCGCACGGTAGTCGGAAAGGGATTTAAACTCCTCGATTTCCTTTTTCGCCTGTGCTTTTTTCGCCGCAAACGCTTCCTCCTCGGCGGTCAGTTGTGCATTGGTTTTTACTTTGTCCGCTTTGACTTTTGCTGCCGCAACCGCTGCATCTACCTCATCGTTCGTCGTTGCCGCGTCGATGGCTTGTTTTGCTTCCGCAATGATTTGCGTCAACTGTGCCTGTTCGTTCGCGCGGTAGTCGGAAAGGGATTTGTACGTTTCGATTTCCTGTTTTGCCTGTGCTTGTTTTTGTGCAAACAATGCCGCTTGGTAATCCGCTTCGGCTTGTTCCAACGCTGCCTTGTTGGAAACGAGTGCTTGCAATTCGGTCGAAAGCGCATCGTAAGCGTTGCGTGCTTCGGCAATGACGTCGCCGCTCGTTACCGTTACGCTGCCGATGGCATCGATTTTTGCAATGACGTTATCCACAGCGTCCGCTTTCAAAGTGGATTGCCAACGCAAAATCGGATAGCCGCCGTTTACCAACGCATAGCGATCCGGCTTGAATGCCGTTCCTAAAAGCGTTGCGAATTCCGCCGTTTTCATTTCCGCCGAAGTTTTGCCGACGGTTGCGTCCGAGCCGTTCGAAATGCCTTTTTCCGTCAATGCCGCATCGAAGTAGCAGTTCGTTACTGTGTTGTCGCTCGTAATCGAACTTACAATGCCGGCAGCACCGTCCAAAATGTTGTCGCCCTTTACTTTGACTTCGCCTGCGTTGTAGCAATTACGAATGACATGCCCGTCCTGCGCTTTGCCGACAATGCCGCTCGCGCAGTCCTCCGCCGTAATTTTGCCGAAGTTGTAGCAATCGGAAAGGGTGACATTTACCGACGTGCCCATGCTCGACGTTGCCAAATGCCCGACGATACCGCCCACGACGTCGTTGCGTCCCGTGACGGAACCTACGTTGTAGCAACCTTGAATGATGCTTGCGCCGCCGTCACGCACGGTACCCACAACGCCACCGCTCCAGCCGCTACACACAATGTTTGCGCCGTTCCAGCAGTTGATGACGTCCGCACCGTTACTCCAGCCGACGATTGCCCCGATAAACGACAAGTTGTCCCTGCCGATTGTGCCGCTTTCCACACCGACGTTTTTGATGACGGCGTTTTTGCCTGCATAGCCGAACAAACCGTTTTGCGTCGACGTTAAGTTTTTAATGACGAAACCTTGCCCGTCGAACACGCCGTCAAACGGACGCGATGCGTTTTTGCCTGCCGGCGTCCAATTTGCAAATTTTGCCAAGTCGATGTTTGCCACTAACAACACGGTTTTGCCGGTGAAGGATTCGCCGCTGTTCACGCGATCCGCAAATGCCTTCAATTCGTCCGCCGTGTGAATTTCCGTTTTGGAGTGTACTGCCGGTTCCACTGCGCCGACACCTCTTTGCCCCGCAACAATCGGGTAGCCCGCATTAATTCCCGCGCGATCGGAAGCAAACGCTTCGCCTAAATCAGCCACAAACTGTGCCGTTTTCATTGCTTCTACGCTCTTTTCCGTTGCCGTGCCGTTTACCGTGCCTACCGTGTCGTCGCCGCCGTCGGTAAATTCCCCGTGTACCGCCGTGCAGGAGCCTTCCGCATAAAACACGTTCGTAAGCGTTACATCCGCTTCGGCAATGCTGCCGAACACCGCACCTTTTACGCTACCGCTGACGGAACCTGCATTGAAGCAGTTGCGAATGACTTGTCCGTTGCCGCCAAGGCGATAGCTCCCGACAATACCGCCGACGCCCCACGTTCCGCTGCCGTTAATTTTGCCGACGTTGTAGGAGTTTGTGACAATTGCTTTTGCGGCATTTGCTTTCCAACGGTTCGGGCCGACTTGCCCGACAATGCCGCCGCCCGTGTAGGACGCACGAATTTCGCCGTGGTTGGAGCATTTGTCCACCGTTAAGGTTGCTGCCTGCTCCACTCCGCCGACGATACCGCCGACGCCCCAGTGCCCGATAATCGTTGCATAGTTGTGGCAATTACGAATCGTTACGCTTGCGTTTTCCACCACTTTGCCCGCAACACCGCCGACGTCGCCGGTTAACGATCCACCGACTTGTCCGCTTGCGATCGTCAGGTTTTCAATTACGGCACCGTTGCCCAAGCGACTGACCAGCCCGCACGCGCTAGCGTTGGCATCGCCGTTCAAATTCCACACGGCAAACCCGTTTCCGTCGAAGTGACCGCAAAAACCTTTCGTTTCGTTTGCGGCAATGCCCTGCCAACCCGCAACGTTTTTCATGTTTACGTCACGCGTCATACGGAAATGCTTGCCCGTGGTGTCGATGCGTTTGTCCGCAATGTATCGGAACAAATCCACCAAATCGTCCGGCGATTCGATAAGGAACGGATCCTCCGCCGTACCTTCGCCTTCCCAAGGCATGCGTTCCGCCCCTTCCACCGTGACGAAGGTTTTTAAAATGCCGTACGTAATGTAAATTTTGTTTTCCCCAAGGCTCAACTCCCCTGCAGAAACTACGTAGTCCGTAATCGTTTGCGAGGTGTTGTCGCTAAACTTCACCGAAACTTCCATGCCTGTAGCATCGAACGTTTCGTCCAAGTAGTACTTCATTTTGGTCGGGTTTTTGGTGACGGAAATCGAAACTGCGTACGCTGTGTCCGTATCCAACTCCGCTTCCCCGCCGACAAGGTCGATTGCCGCAGCAAGTGCCGCATAATTCCTTACGTAACGTCGTTCGCTTTCGGAAACGTTGCGGAACAGCGTTAACGCATTTTTCAGTTGTGCTTTGTAGTTTTCCGCCGACGGATCGTTTGCCGCATTGATTGCGTCGGTTGCCGCTTTCACTGCCGTTTTCGTTTCGTCGGTCATGGCTTCGCGCGTGTCGTACAACGCACGCAAGCCGTTTTCAAATCGCCAGTAGGCAACCAAGGCGTACGTTGCCTGATCCGTTGCCATGGAATTCCACGCCGAATTCAACACGTGGCAGAAGCCGCCGTCCTTCAGCGCAAATTGCATCATGCCGTCGAGTAAAGTTTTGCCGCTCGACGTAACAAAACGCGCGTCCTTCGCCGGATCGATGCCCAACGAGCAAAGTGCCACCACGACTTGCGAAATGCTTTCCACGTTGTCGGTGTTCCACGAAGAGAAGCCCCCTGCGGAGTTTTGCATTGCACCTAACCGATCCAACGCTTCGTCCACGCATTGACGTACCGTTTTTTCCACTTCCTTTTTGCTGTTTTCGTTGGTGTAACGGTACACCTTTTCGCTGTTGTAGTACGGAGCCAATGCCTGAATTGCCATTGCCGTTATATCCACGTCCGAATGCGAGCCGTAGCCGCCAAGCACCCAACCGCCGTAAGCGTTTCCGTTGACGCCGTCCGTCAATTGCATTTTCAAAATTTCGGTAATAAAGGTGTCACGCGTGTATTTTGCATCGGACGGCACGCTGTACGCACCGGTGTCCATTGCAATCAAGCCCCAAATCCAACCGTTGATTCCTTGCGTGCCAGGGCCTTCCCTTAACACGTTGTTGTAGCAGCCGTCCGCCACAAGATTAATCGGTTGCCCGTTGTAAGTGCCGAAATTCGTCGGATCGCCGCCCAACGCCGTAATCGCAACAATGGCACGATGCCATTCGGTTGCTTTTGCGAAGTGCAGTTGTCCGTTGTTTTTGGCATAAGTGTTTTCGATGTACGTTTTCATTGCGGCAAGGTAGTCGCCGTAACCGCTTCCGTCGTCAATCAAATTGTAGTAATTGCCGTCCTCATGGTAGCCGAACCGCCCCATAGCAAGTGCCATCC
>CAKPPA010000022.1 GCA_934177025.1 uncultured Clostridia bacterium | reverse complement strand
CTGACGGCGTTTCAGGGGGAAAGTATCCCTGCCATTGCGCATTTGGTGGAGTTTTCCGGCTGTAAAAAGGAGTAAAATGGAAGTACTGATTAATTTAGGAAAAGCGTTTTGTATCGGTGGAGCAATTTGTACCGTCGGGCAGCTTTTGATTAATTACACGAATTGGACGAACGGAAAAATCTTGGTCATTTTTTTGTTGGCGGGTGCCGTGTTGCAAGCCTTTGGCTGGTATGAAAAGTTGGTGGAGTTTGCCGGCGCAGGTGCGAGCGTGCCGATTTCGGGTTTCGGGAGTTCGCTGGTAAAGGGAGCCGTTACGGGGATGAGGGCGGAAGGTTGGTTCGGCGCATTGAAAGGCGGACTTGCAGCAACGGCTCCGGGGGTATCGACGGCAATTGTGTTTGGGTATTTAAACGCTTTGATTTTTAAACCACGCACGAAAAAAATGTAAAACGCACGTTTTCCGTAAAAGGGGCATATAATAGCAACGGAGAACGAGGATGTCAAAAAATAAATTTAAAAATCGACGAAAATCGAAAAAGAAGTGGCTTGCTTTGGTTGCGGCAGTGCTACTCATTGTGGCGTTTGTGGAGTATTTAAACGCTGTTTCGCCGTTTTTGGTGCATTATTGCGAAGCAAAAGTGAACGCTTTGACTTCCTCGGTTATGAATCGCGCGATTTGCGACACCATTGACACATATTTGGCGTACGACGATTTGGTAAAAATCGAAAGAAATGCTTTCAACGAGATTGTATCCATTGAAACAAACGCCGCCGCGATTAACAAACTTGCGAGCAAAGCCACGCGAAATGCAGAAAAATATTTGTCCGAAATGGCGGAAGAAAAAGTAAAAGTTCCTTTAGGAAGTATGTTGGGAACTCCTGTTTTTGCCGGTATCGGCCCGAACATTACGGTCGAAGTACTGCCGGTCGGGGCTGTGGATTGCAACTTTTTATCCGATTTTGAAAGTGCTGGGATCAATCAAACTTGCCACAAAATATACCTCGATATGTGTGCCACGGTCGACGTAATTTTGCCATTATCCGAAAGCAAGGTAAAAGCATCCATGAAAATTTTGGTAGGGGAAAATATTATTGTCGGAAAAATCCCGAACACTTTTTTGCAAATGGGCAGTTTAAACGGAAAAGGATTGGATTTGCTCCCGTAATCGTTTGCATTTCTCCTTTGGTTGTGCTATACTTGTTTAAAACTAGGATGAAGCAAATGGTTCGCTTTTCGGAGCACAGAGAAAACGCGGTTGGTGAAAGCGTTTGGATGACGGCGAAAGGATTTTCACTTCGGAGTTCGGAATGGGAAAGGGAAAGTAGCATTCTGCGCGTGCGCGCGTTACAGCGTCAATGAGGTTTGTGTAGCAAACGAATTAGGGTGGTACCACGAAAGGATTTTCGTCCCGACAACATTGTCGGGGCGTTATTTTTTTTAAAAGGAGAAGTTATGCGCGAAAAAATCGAGTCTTTGGTAAAACACTGTAAACAAAAAATTGCACAGTGCGTGAATTTGGCGGAGTTACAAAGCGTCAAAGTAAAATACCTTGGCAAAAACGGTGGATTGACTTCCTTACTGCGCGGAATGAAGGATCTTTCCAAGGAAGAACGTCCGGAAGCGGGCAAATTGATGAACCTCGCACGGGAGGAAATCGAAAAAGATTTTCTTTCGAAGGAAACGTTGCTGAAGGAAAATGCTTTGAAAGAGCAGTTGCAAAACGAGTTTGTGGACGTTACGATCCCTGTGAAGGCGGATCGCGGAAATTTGCATCCGATTACGCTTGTGACGGATGAAATTATTAACATCTTTTCGGGGTTGGGCTTCGAAACGTTGGAAGGCCCGGAAATTGAAACGGATTACTACAACTTTCAGGCGTTGAATATCCCGTTGGACCATCCTGCGCGGGATATGCAGGACACGTTTTACATTACGGACAGCATTTTGCTACGCACCCAAACGTCGCCGAACCAAGTGCGTGTGATGGAAAACAAAAAACCTCCGATTAAAATGCTTTGCCCGGGAAAGGTGTATCGCTCGGACGACGACGCAACGCACTCGCCGATTTTTCATCAAATGGAAGGGTTGGTTGTCGATCGTAACATCACCCTGTGTGATTTAAAAGGGACGCTGGAAACGTTTGCAAAAGCAATGTTTAACGAAAAAACACAAACGCGGTTTCGCCCGTCGTATTTTCCGTTTACGGAGCCGAGCGTGGAAGTGGATTTAACTTGCTCCAATTGCGGCGGCAAAGGGTGCCGCTTGTGTAAAGGTACAGGCTGGATTGAAGTTTTGGGCGCGGGAATGGTGCATCCGAGGGTGTTGGAAAACTGCGGAATCGATTCGAAAACTTACAGCGGTTTTGCTTTCGGGATGGGGATTGAACGAATTGCTATTATCAAATACGGAATTCCGGATATTCGCCTGTTTTACGAAAACGACGTCAGATTTTTGAAACAGTTTAAAAAATAGGGAGAAAAAGTATGAAAGCGCCTTTAAGTTGGTTGAAAGAATTTGTGGATATTCACGTGGACATTTCGACACTCTGCGAAAAACTCGTAGGCATCGGACTCGAAGTGGAAGCGTGTGAATATTTAGGAAAAGATATTGAAAACGTTGTAACGGGTAAAATTGAAAAAATCGAAAAACATCCGGATGCCGACAAGTTGGTAATTTGCCGTGTAAACGTGCGAACGGAAGTGTTACAAATCGTAACGGGTGCAACGAACGTAAAAGAGGGCGATATTGTGCCTGTGGCAAAACACCACTCAAAACTTCCGGGAAACAAAGTGATTACAAAAGGAAAACTCCGCGGTGTGGAGTCGTTCGGCATGCTTTGTTCGGGAAAAGAACTCGGAATTAACGATGACGTCTATCCCGGGGCGGAAGTCGACGGCATTTTAATTTTAAATGAGGATACGCCGATCGGACAGAACATTTTGGAAACGTTGGGGCTCGATGATTACATTTTGGATATCGGCGTTACGTCCAATCGACCGGATTGCAACAGTATTCTCGGTCTTGCACGGGAGGCTGCCGTGGCTTTGGGTACGACCTGCAAGGAGCCGGAATTGAGTTTTCATGAGTTAACCACGGAAAATGTAAACGATTATGTTACTGTGGACGTAAAAAATCCGGAACTTTGCCCGAATTATATGGCGAAAGCAATTAAGGACGTAAAAATTGCGTCGTCACCTGTTTGGATGCGTCGTCGCCTTTGGAAAATGGGGCTTAACAGTATTTGCAATATGGTTGACATTACTAACTACGTGTTGTTGGAAATGGGGCAACCGATGCATGCGTTCGATCATAAGGACATTTTAAATCGGCACATCATTGTTCGCCGTGCGGACGACGGGGAAAAAATTATTCCGTTCGACAACAAGGAATATACTTTGGATCGGGATATTTTGGTAATTGCGGACGAAAAACGCGCAGTCGGACTTGCCGGAATTATGGGTGGCCAAAATTCCGGTATTCACGACGAAACGAACACTGTTGTTTTTGAGGCGGCAAAGTTTTTAAGGGAAAACATTCGCCGTTCCAGTAAAAAACTCGGTTTGCGTAGCGACTCCTCCGCTCGCTTTGAAAAAGGGGTGGATTCCTACACTACGGAACGCGCGTTGGATCGTGCCTGCCATTTGGTGGAGCAACTACATTGCGGAAGTATCGTTCGCGGTACGGTTGACGTGTCCGCACAGCCGCATTACCAAAAAACCATCGTTTTTCCGTTTGACCGTGTAAAAAAACTTTTGGGTGTGGAAATTCCGGAAAAAATTGCTTTGGAAATTTTGAAGAACTTGAATATTACGGCATCGTTGAAAAACGGGGAGTTAAGTTGCGAGGTGCCTTCCTATCGTGAGGACTTGGAAAGGGATTGCGATATTATAGAGGAATTAATTCGAATTTACGGTTACGACAACATTCATCCGACGTTGTTGGAAAATTCTTCGTTGACAAACGGCGGCAAATCGGACGTTTTGCGTGCCGCGGAGGAAATGAAGGAGGTTTTAAACGGCGCAGGATACTCCGAAACAATCACGTATTCCTTTGCAGGAAGCGCGATGAACGAAAAATTGCTTTTAACGGAGGATAGCGAACTTCGGCAGCAAATTCGCATTAAAAACCCGCTCGGGGAGGAAATGAGCCTGATGCGGCGGACTTTGGCGGGAAGTATGCTGAACGTTTTTCATTTGAATCTCAGCCGTGATGCGGAGCATTTGAAATTTTTCGAATACGGAAAAGTTTACCGCCCGAAAGCATTGCCTTTAACGGAATTGCCGACGGAAACAAACATGGTGTGTTTGGCTTGCTGCGGAAAGCAGGAATCCTTCCTAACCTTAAAAACAGCGACGGAAAC
The DNA here is from genome assembly GCA_934177025.1 of uncultured Clostridia bacterium. Taxonomy (GTDB): domain Bacteria; phylum Bacillota; class Clostridia; order Christensenellales; family CAG-314; genus CAKPPA01. Next base: position 7,803 of record CAKPPA010000022.1, on the reverse strand, counting down.
TTTGCTAAAAGCATTCGGAATCGATGCAAACTATCTTCCGAAGGAAAAGGAATTTTTGCATCCGGGCATCAGTGCGGAAATTGTGTACGAATCGCGCGTTTTGGGTTGGATTGGACAAGTGCATCCGACCGTACAAAACCAGTTTGAAATACCGCAAAAAGTTTGGATTGCGGAATTGAATTTTGACGAAATTCGAAGTCTGCGGAAAGGGTTTAGCGCATATCGACCGATTACGAAATTCCCTTCGATTACACGTGATATTTCCGTTATGTGCGACGAAAAAACTTTGGTTGGGGATTTGATGAACGGATTAAAACGCTCGTCGAAATTGTTGGAGGACATCACGTTGTTCGACATTTATCGCGGCGATCGTATCGAAAAAGGTAAAAAAAGCGTTTCGTTTACGCTAACGTACCGCGTGGCGGATCGCACCTTAAAGGACGACGAGGTGGATACCCAAGTGTCGCAAGCGTTGGAAATCCTGAAAAATGACTACAACGCCGTTTTGCGGTAGAAAACGTTTCACCTGATTTACGCTACGGTTCTGTAGTGCAAAAAGGGTTAACTTCATTTATTGACGTATAAAAGCCGAAAACACTGAAAGAAAGTGCTTTCGGCTTTTTCATTTCAAAAAACATTTTTAAAGGCCGGTAAGCATAGGTGCTGAAAAATATTTAAAACCAAAATTTCATAAGGTTTCCGTTTTTCGTAGCGGATTTATTCTTTTTACGTGATTTATTTTGTGTTGGGAAAAATATCATTGCAAAAGGAACGGGAAAGTTACTTAAAAATATAAAACGGAAATACTTTTACCAAGGAAAAAGGAAAAGCGGTTCGTATTTTGTTGTTCAAAACGGAATTTCTGTATTATAATACACTTATGGAATTCCGTATTTTATCGCCCGCAGGCAGTCCGGATGCTTTCAAAAGAGCCGTCACTTTCGGGGCACAAAGCGTGTATCTTGGTTTAGATCGGTTTAATGCCCGAATGAAGGCTCCGAATTTTACTTTGGAAAATTTGGAGGAAAACGTTCGCTACGCGCATTTGTTCGACTGCAAAGTTTTTTTAACGGTCAATATTTCTTTAAAGGAATCGGAGTTGCCGGATGCGTTGGATTTGGTAATTCAGGCGTATCAAAAAGGAATTGACGGGGTGATTTTGGCGGATCTGGGGTTGTTGCGATTGCTGAAACAAGCAGTGCCGGAGTTGTATCTGGTGGCGAGTACGCAATTAAACGTACACAATCGATTGGGTGCGGAGTTTTGCAAAACGCTTGGCTTTCGCAGGATTGTGCTTGCGCGTGAAACTCATTTTAACGATATTGCTGAGTTGTCGCAAACAGGAATGGAGTTAGAAGGCTTTGCACAGGGCGCAATGTGCGTCAGTCAATCGGGGCAATGTTTGTTTTCCTCGTTGATTGCATCGAACAGCGGAAATCGCGGATTATGTGCGCAGCCATGCCGAAAAAAATACGTATGCTACGATAAAAACGGCAAACAGTTAAAATCCGGCTATTTAATGTCAATGAAGGATTTATGCTGTTTGCGGGAATTGGATCGTATGAAAGAGGCAGGGATAACCTCTTTCAAAATTGAAGGGCGAAATCGTCGGGCGGAATACGTTGCGCAAACGACAAAACTCTATGTTGACGCACTTCGTGGCGATGTCGCCGATTCCGCGGAAAACGAATTGAAAAAAATTTACAATCGCGGGGATTTTACAAAAGGATACTTGTTTACCGCAAGTGCTGCCGATTTAATCGACGTGCGGCATCAGGGGCACAAGGGAAAATTTGTAGGAAAATTTCGCAAAAAAGGCGAAAAACTTCAGTATCGGTTTTTGGACTATCAACCAACGGAAGATAGCGGATTTAAAATTTTTCGAAACGGTGAGGAAGTCGGTTCGGCCCTTTGGAAAAACGACGCATTGAAGTGGAAAGGAAAAATCAAGGACGGTGATGAAATTTACGTCACGACGGATCGTTGTCAAATTGAAACCTTAAACGCCGAGGAACGGAAGTTGCCTGTAAGTGTAAAAGTTGATTTTTTGCCGCAACAACCGTTACGTATGACGATTGCTTCCGATAAGGGGATTCGCACGTATACTTCAACCATCTGTCCGCAACAAGCCTTGACCGCGCCGTTAGAGGCGGCTGAGTTAAAAAAACAATTTTCAAAAGTCGGGGAATTTCCGTTTCAAATTCAATCCCTCGACGTACGTAGCGAAAATGCTTTTTGTGCAAAATCTCAAATCAACGAGTTCCGTCGAGATTGCTTTCGAAAATACTACGAGGAGTTGACAAAACCTGCGGAAGCGAAGGTGGACGTTATTCCGAGGAAGAGTGCATTGTGGCATAATTCCGATCTTCCGAAAATTGCAGTGTTAAGTGATTTACCAAACGTTTGTGAGGAGAACGCAAACCTTCTTTGGATTTACAAGCCGGCAGATTATGAAAAAATTTCGCCGTTTCAAGGGTATCTGGCAATTCCGTCCTTTAGTCACGAGGAGGACGAAAAAGTCCTGCGTAAAGTGATTGAAACGTATGCGCCGAAAGGATTGTACGTCGAAAATCTGTTCGGAGTACAATTGGCAAAGGAGTATTCCTTGCCTGTTTTGCTAGGTTTAGGAATGAACGTTTACAACACGAAATTTGTTCGTGAGGTACAGGCAGCGACTTTCACGGACGTATCGTTTGTTTGTAGCGGCGAGTTAAACGGGGCGGATGCACGGGATTTGTTGCGTGAGGGTGGCTATTACTTTGCGGAGGGGAACCTTGATTTAATGAAATGGAATCATTGTCCCGTTCAATTAAACACCGGTTGCACTTGTGCGGATTGCAAGGAAAACGGTCCGCTGATGTATCGCGATGAAAAAGGATATAGTTTTACGGTGTTGCGGACGAAAATAAAAAACTGCTATTTTATGTTACGAAATGAAAGGCCGCTGATAGCGCAAAAAATACCGAACAATTGCAATATTTTTCTGAATTTGGAAAACTATGACGCACATAGTATTCGCAAAATTCTGCAGAAATATGAAAATTTTATTGAAACAGGAGTCTTGAGCGAGGAAAATTCTACTGCAGCAACGACAGGACATTCCGTGAAGAGTGTAAAATAATGGAAAACGAAAAAAAGACATTACAAAAATTGGAAATCGGGGAGATTTTAAAAAGAGTTGCGGCTTTTTCCGACAGTGTGTCCGCAAAAGAGTTGATTGAAAACTTTCAGCCTTTAACGGCGTATTCCGACGTCATCGGACTCTTGTCCGAAACGGACGAAGCGTTGCGCCTCCTGAATGAATATCGAATTTCGCTGAGTTTATCCTTTGATGACGTACGAGCGGTTTGCGACAATGCAAAAATCGGTGCAATGCTGTCCATGGGCGACGTGTTAAAGGCAATGCGCATATTACGGACGTCAAGGCGGATGATAAGTGCCGTGCAAACTTTGCCGCAGGAAGAGTTTACGCATATTACGGCCTACACGACAATGCTTTACACGGATAAATACCTTGAGGAAAAAATCGATTTTTCCATCCTCAGCGAAACGGAAATGAACGATCGTGCATCGGACAAACTGTTTTCCGTGCGGCAAGCGATTAAAAAAGCCAATGCGGACGTTCGCGATAAACTTGCGTCCTATTTACGTAAGTCGGAATACGCAAAACTATTGCAGGAGTCGATTGTAACCATTCGGGACAATCGCTATGTAATTCCGGTTCGTGCCGAATACAAAAACAACATTTCGGGTTTAATTCACGATCAATCTGCCTCCGGCGCAACCGTTTTTATCGAGCCGCTAGCCGTTGTTGATTTAAACAATCGTTTACGCGCGCTGTACTTGGAAGAAAAGAGCGAAATTGAACGAATTTTAATGGACTTTACGGATAAAATCGCATTGTGTGCCGACGCACTGCGCCAAACGCAGGATGTGCTTACAAAATTGGATTTTATTTTTGCTCGAGCAAAGTATTCCGACGACACGCGTTCCGTTCGACCCAAGGTTAATTCCGTTGGATTTATCGATATCCGCAAGGGCAAGCATCCGCTGCTGAAAAAGGATCAAGTCGTGCCGATTGACGTTTGTTTTGGCAAAAAGCAGCGAATTTTGATGATTTCGGGCCCAAACACCGGCGGAAAAACCGTCACGCTAAAAACCGTAGGTTTGTTTGTTTTGATGATTGGGTGCGGATTGTATTTACCGTGCTCCGTAGATAGCGAAATTTCGGTGTTTGATCGTATTTTTTGTGATATCGGTGACGGACAAAGCATCGAACAAAATCTCAGCACTTTTTCCAGCCATATTTTAAACATTGCCGAAATTCTTAAAAACATTTCGCCGAAAAGTTTGGTGTTGCTGGATGAATTGGGCGGTGGCACCGAACCGAAGGAAGGCGCCGCTCTTGCGGTTGCTGTGACGGACTTTATTTTACAAACCGGCTGTCGGGCGATTTTGACGACGCACTATGGGGAACTGAAAGAATATTCCACTTTGCACGACGACATCGAAAATGCTTCCATGGAGTTCGATCCTGAGCATTTTGTGCCGACCTATCGTTTGATTCAAGGTTTGCCGGGTAGTTCCAATGCCATTGAAATTGCCAAAAGGTTAGGGTTGCCCGAGTGCATTGTTCAAAAAGCAAAAAGCATATTACCCGAAAGCGTCGTTCGTTACGAACAACTTTTGGCGGAGGCCGAAGCCTCGCGTCGTAAATACGAGCAGTTAGTAAGCGAGCAGGCGTCTTTGACTCAAAAATTACGTGACGAGGAAGTATCTTTGCAACGAGCCAAGGAAAATTTGGATCGCGACAAGGAAGTGTTTTTAAAAAATTCGCGCAACGAAGCAAAACGAATTGTTTCGGAGGCGGAAGCGGAAGCAAGGGAACTCCTTAACGAGTTAAAGCAAACGATACAACGTGCTAGTAACGACGAAAGCGATTTATTCCTTGCTCGCAAAAAGGTAAAGGACTTCGGAATGCGTTACGATGCACAGGAGGAGCTGACAACGGACTTCGGCTTAAAAAAGGTTAAGGCAACGGATTTGGCAGTAGGTAAGGAAGTGTACGTGCCGAAACTCGGATCCTCTGCGGTAATTATCGGAATCAAAAAGGATCGTATTTCGGTTTCGGCAGGTAATTACCGAACCGAGTTGAAACCGGACGATTTGTTTGCGTTGCCAACTTCAAAAAAGAAGGAATCGCAAAAATCAACACACCGCATACAAACAGATGTAAAAAACAAACTTCCGCAATCGGAAATCAACGTGTTAGGCAAAACTGTGGAGGAAGCGATTGTTGACGTGGATGCATTTCTCGATAACGCTGTGGTTTGCGGTTTGAACGAAGTAAAAATCGTCCACGGGTTTGGAACCGGTGCATTGCGAAAGGGACTTTGGGAGCATTTTAAAAAGCATCCGAACGTGGAGCAATTTCGTTTGGGAAAATACGGAGAAGGAGAAGGCGGAGTTACGATCGTAACTTTAAAGTGATATGATTTATTTAGATAATTGTGCAACGACGCGTGTTGATTCTGAAGTGTTGCAGCTTTTTGATGAAATTAGCGAAAAGGATTATTTTAACCCGTCGTCGCTACATCGTTGGGCGGTGGATGTAGGTAGGCAAATTGAAAACGCTCGCGGAAGGGTTGCAAAAATTTTAAATTGTGACAAAAAGGAAATTGTGTTTACATCAGGCGGAACAGAATCGGATAACACAATTCTTTTCGGAGCGACAAAACGTCAAAAAGGTAAAATTTTGGTGTCCGAAGGGGAACACTCTGCGGTGTATCGCAGCGTTTTGGAATTGAAAAATCGCGGGTTTGAAACGGATTTCATCAAACTTAATGCGGACGGAACCGTTAATTTCGAAAGTTTGAAGGAAAAAATGACTGCCGACACACAGTTGGTGTCAATCCTGCACGTCAACAACGAAACGGGTGCGGTAAACGATATTCGCACGTTGTGTGCATACGTAAAAAGCGTTAATCCAAATTGTTTGTTTATGACGGACGGAGTGCAATCGTTTTGCAAAATCGAAACGGACGTAAAAAAACTCGGCGTGGATTTTTACACGTTCAGTGCGCATAAAATTCACGGGCCGAAAGGGGTTGGAGGTTATTACGCAAAACAAAATTTAATGCCGTTAATTTACGGCGGCGGACAGGAGTCGGGGCATCGGAGCGGAACGGAAAATACGGCGGGCATAGTTTCCTTCGGTTTGGCAGCTTTCAAAGCATCGGAACTTCGGGAGGAGTGCGCCGCACGCTACGAAAGTTTTCGTAAGGAAATTTTGGAAAGTTTACGCGCCGCCGGCTTGGATTTTAAAGTGTTTGCTACGGATGTTTACGCGCCGAATATTTTGACGATCGCCTTAAAAAACGTGCGAGCGGAAGTTTTGATGCGTATGCTGGAGGAGGATGAAATCATTATCGGCATCGGTTCGGCTTGCAGTTCCAAACATGGCAGAGATCGTGTTATGAAAGCGGTGCGCTGCGAAAACGAATATATCGACGGAGTCGTTCGACTGAGTTTTTCCAAATACCTTTCGGAAAACGACATTGCTTTTTTTCAGGAAAAGTTCGTGCAAAAGGCAAAATTATTGGCAAATCTCGTTGCAAAAAAATAGGAGAAAACTATGAATCGTGTTTTAATTGTCCGTTACTCGGAAATTCATTTGAAGGGAAACAATCGCAGATTTTTTGAAAATTTGTTGATTGAAAACATAAAAAAAGCCTTAGTGGACGAATCTTATCTGTTTGTCAAAACCAACGGTCGCTATTTGCTGGAGGATTATCCTACGGAAAGGGAGGCGGAAATCAAGTCTAAAGTTGTAAAAGTGTTCGGCGTTTATTCGGTAAGCGTAGGGGCAATGACGGAAAGTAATCTCGATTCCATTACGGAAACAGCATTGCTTTTTGCTCCGGAAACAGGCACTTTTAAAGTTGAAACCAATCGTGCCGACAAAACGTTCCCGCTAAATTCCGTCGAAATTTCCAAGGAAATCGGACATCGCTTGCTGGAAAAGTATTCGCAACTAAAAGTAGATTTAAAGCATCCGGAGAAAACAATTTTCCTTGACTTGCGTGAAAACGGAAAAACCTTGATCTATTCGGACATCGAGCCCGCTTGCGGCGGAATGCCAGTCGGAAGCGGTGGAAATGCGGTGGCGTTACTTTCGGGCGGAATCGACAGTCCTGTGGCGGCGTATATGATGGCAAAACGCGGAATGCAATTGAAATTTTTACATTTCAACAGCTATCCGTATACAGGGCTTCAAGCGAAAGAAAAGGTTGTCGAATTGGCAAAAAAATTGAAAGAATATTCTCTGACAACGGAACTTTACGTAGTTTCACTCACCGAAATACAAACGGAAATTCATCGTTGTTGCCCGGAAGAGTTGCAGATTACGCTTATGCGCAGATTCATGATGAAAATTGCCGAAACAATTTCCAAGCAAACGGGTTGCGGAGCAATTGTAACGGGGGAAAGCCTAGGGCAGGTGGCGAGCCAAACTTTGGAAAGTATCACCAGTAGCAACGCCGTGGTAAATCAGCCGGTGTTCCGTCCGTTGATTGGGTTCGACAAGCAGGAGATTATCGAAAAAGCAGTGCGAATCGGAACGTACGATATTTCCATACTTCCGTATGAGGATTGTTGCACGGTTTTTCTTCCGAAAAAACCGGCAATTCATCCGTCCTTGAAATTCGTCGAAAAATGGGAAGGAAAGCTGGATAAGGAAAAACTGCTTGAAAATGCCTTAAGTGGGCTTGAAATTATTGAAATTTAAAATACTATGTATGTCAT
>CAKPPA010000021.1 GCA_934177025.1 uncultured Clostridia bacterium | reverse complement strand
ACGCAATCTTGCTACATTTAAGCGGATGAAAAAAGTTGATTTACATTTGCACACGACCTTTTCGATGGACGGAAAAAGCAGTATGGAGGAGTACTGCGAAGCCGCCTTGCGGGAAGGCGTAACGATTTTGTGCTTTACCGACCACATTGAATGCGACCCCTTAAGCCGCTACTTTACCTACGACACCTTTGACTTTGCCGCTTACCGCAACGCCTTTGAAACGTGCCGCCAAACGTACGAAGCGCAAGGCTTGCAACTGCTGTTCGGGTACGAATTCGGCGAGCCGCATCGGCACCCGAAAGAATTTGAAAAAGTCCTTGCCACCCGCCCCGATTTTGTGCTTGCTTCGGTACACCGCGCCTACGATTTGTACAAAAACGGCAAGCAACTGACGCCGGAAGCACTTTGGGAAATGCAGTACGACGAAACGCTGCGCATGGTGCGCTTCGGCGGGTTCGACGCACTTGCACATTTGGATTTTCCGAAAAAAAAGGGGCTGCCTTTTTTGTACGACGCCGCGGCGGTTGCCGAAATTTTGCAAACCGTTGTTGCGCAAGGAATTTGCCTTGAATTAAACACCTCGTCGCTCCTTTCCATGAACGAAACCGCACCGTCCTTGCAAACGGCAGAACTTTACTGCGATTTCGGCGGAAAAAACGTTACGATAAGCTCCGATTCGCACTCCTTTCAAACGCTGGCGTTCCGCTTTGCGGAAACACTCGAAGCCTTGCCGCACGGACTAACGGCGGGCTACTTTCGGCAACGAAAGTTTTTTGCTTTGAACGAACCGACCGAGTAAGCCTTTCCTTACCCTTTCCTTTTTACACAAAAAAAGCGGTTACAAACGTAAACCGCTTTTTGTTTTTTGTTTTTTGCCTTGCTTGAGCAACGAAAATTTTCAAAAAGGCATGCGTAATTAAAAGAATTTTTTAATTTGCGCTTCCACCGATTCCTTCGGTTGAAACCCGACCGAACGGTAAATTTCCTCGCCGTTTTTGAAAAAGATAAGCGTCGGAATGCTTTGCACGCCGTAACGTGCCGCCAAAGCCTCCTCGTCGTCCACGTTCACTTTGCCGACTTTCAGTTCGGTATGTTCGGCCGCAATTTCCGCAATGACGGGGCCGAGCATACGGCACGGACCGCACCAACTTGCCCAAAAATCCACCAGCACCGGCACTTGAGCCTGCAAAACTTCCTGTTCGAAATTGCTGTTGTTTAACGTAAGTTCCATTTTTTCCCTCCTTTCGCTTTTGCGAGGTCGTTTTTGGTTTTTACAAACCGCACACGCCGTACAACAGGATGCCCGTTGCCGCCGAAATCACAATTAGCAAAATCGGATGCGGTTTGCGGTTTTTGATTTTCATTTGACTTAAAGCAAACACGAATGCCAACACCGCAAGGGACAGGCCGTCGAAGGATTGCAACCCTTCCGCCGTCGGGTGCCGCACATCCAACGTCGGGAACACCAGCAAAGCGAAAATCGTCAATGCCGCCGACAAAATCAGCCCCGAAACAACCGGACGCACGCCCCACAACCCGTACTGCACCAGCCGATTGTTTTTGAAACGGGCAAACATTTTTGCAATGATCATCACAATGACGAGCGACGGCAACACCACCGCAAACGTTGCGATGACACCGCCCAAAATGCCCGCCTGCGTTACACCGACAAAGGTGGCGACGTTAATGGCGAACGAACCCGGGGTGGATTCCGCCACCGCAATGAAGTTGAGTAACGCTTCCGACGTCAACCATTGATGTGCAATCACTTCCTGTTGAATCATCGGTATCATAGCATACCCGCCACCGATTGTAAATAGTCCGATTTTAAAAAACGCCCAAAACAACTCCAAAAAAATCATTTGCGTTCCTCCTCGGTTTTTGCCGCATCCGTAGGAACGGCTCGGTTGTTTTGCCCGTCGTTTTCCGCACGTTGCGGCACTTCGCTTACGGATTCCGTGTTTTTCCGCAAGGAAGGTGCCTCGTTTACACTTTCGCTCGAGGAAGTTACGGCTTCGTCCGCCTGCGGGGCATGCGTGCTTTCGGCTACGACGCTTTCCGACGCCTTCGTTTTGCGGTAGCGAATGCTTTGCGCAACGATTCCGAACAAAATTCCGCCCAAAATCAGCCAAACGACGTCAAACTGTAAAAACGTCGCAACGCCGAACACCAACAACGCAATCCCAACGGTGAGCCAATTTTTTTCCATCGGACGAATCAATTTTGCAACCGCATTAAAAATCAGCACCACTACGCCCGCACGAATGCCGCGAAAAGCGGCGTTTACCCAATCGTTGGTGCGAATGACGTCGATAAACTGACTTAACACCGTAATGACGACAAGGCTCGGCAACACTACGCCAAACGTTGCGGCAACGGAACCCCAAAACCCCGCAATTTTAAACCCGACAAAGGTGGCGGAGTTAACGGCAATTACCCCCGGGGTAGATTCCGCAATCGCCACCATATCCACAATGTCGTCGCTCGTTACCCATTTTTTGTTTTCCACCGTTTCCCGCTCGATGAGGGAAATCATGGCGTACCCCCCGCCGAAGGTAAACAGTCCGATTTTGAAAAACGTTGCAAACAGTTCCAAAATCGATCGAATTTTTCCCTTTTGCTTCACTTTTACTCCTTTTTATGCTCCACCCCGCCGAAATCGAAATCGGGGACGTAGTTTTTTTCCTCCTTCGAAAGCGTTTGGAAGTAGCCGTTGGTTAAGCCGACGTCGAAAAAGAAATCCAGCACCCTGTCGTACTCCCGCTGCGTTAACGAACGGTTGATTTCCGAAAACTCCGCCGCACGAAAGGACGGAAAATACTGCCCCATGACGCTGACAAAAGTATCCTTGCCGATTTCGTCATGCACAAACCGCAAAATTTTTTTGCTTTGATCCGTTAGCGTCGGCAACACCAAATGCCGAATCAACAAGCCTTGCTTCATTTTTCCGTTGGCGTCGAACTCATCCGCCACGGCGTTACGCATCCACAAAATCGCTTCGGACGCGCGCTCGAAATAATCCGGCGCGGCGGCGTATTTGGCGGCAACCCTTGCGTCAAAGTACTTAAAATCGGGCAGGTAAATATCCACCAGCCCACGCACGCGTTCCAACGTTTCCGTTTTTTCGTACGCCGACGAATTCCAAATTACGGGGATGTTCAGTTGCGGCTTGACGTGCTCCAACGCTTGCGCAATCGGGGTGACAAAGTGTGTCGGCGTAACGAGATCCAAATTTTCCGCACCGCTCGCCTGAAGTTCCAAAAAAATCTCCTCTAACCGCGGGACGGAAACCTCTTTCCCCTTGCGTCCGCTACTGATTTCCCAATTTTGGCAAAACACGCATTTTAAGTTGCAGCCCGAAAAAAACACCGCACCGCTTGCCGTGCCGAAACACGGCTCCTCCCCGCAATGCAACTGCACTTTTGCTACGCGAGGAAGGCTCCTTACTCCGCAAACGCCTTGCGTTAAATTTCGATCCGCATTGCAGTTCCGCGGACATTCGTTACATTTCATTTTTCCTGCCTTTGTGGTCGGTTTTTCGTTTCAACCGACTTTTCAAAAATTCACGCAACCCCTTGCCTTTCGGTGCATTACAGCCCCGTTTCCGTCAGTCCGCCGTAGTTTCGGCAATACTCCGTATCCGCCAAAACGTCCTGCTTTTTGTCCTTGACGTCCGTCGGATAAGCATCGATTTCCACTGAATCGAAACACACGCGTTCGCCTTGCGCCGAACGCTCCGCTTGGCTGAGTTCCGCAAAACTTGAAAACCGATACGTCATTTGAATTTTTGCCGTTTGTGCATCGGAGCCCACCAAAACGAACGGTTCCATTTGTTTTACGCTTTCCGTTGCGCTGTTTTCCATATGTTTTTTGCTGTCGAACAGCAAAATTTCCTCACCGCACTCAACGCATTTTGCTTTTACAACAACGACGTCGTCCGTTTGGTCGGCGGCATCCGTCAGGCAAAACTCCGCCTTCACTTTGCCGAACAACCCCACGCTTTGTAAATAAACTTTTCCGTCCCGCGTTGCCGTTCGGTTCGGCTTTTTGCCTGCCTGTTGAAAGTACTCCGTCGCGCGTTTTTGTGCCGCTTCCTTCTTTTCGGCGGCTACCCTGATTTCAACGTTGCGTAGCACGTAAAACGCGTTTCCGCCGCAACGGCAGGTAACGTCCCCGACCAAAGCACTTCCGTCGCGATACACCACGTTTAAATGACGATACACTTCTTTCGGAATCGGCGTTACGCTCATTTCCTTTCCTCCGTTTTGTTTTTCAGTGTAACATTTCGGGAAATTCTTTTCAACTGTTTTAAGGAAATGTGCGCGAAAAACCCGAAAAAGAAAAACGGCATCGCTTTGCCGTTTTTCGTTGTGCCAACCGCACGTTGTTTTTACGTCGAAAGCGACTTACGCTTGCGTCGCCGATTCGGTCGGAGCGGGTTCGCCCGCTTCCTCCTGCCGAATTTCCTCCTTCAAACGCTCGTTTTCCTCGGCATAGGCGGACAGCATTGCCTCCGTTGCTTTGCCTTTTTTGCGTTCGAAATAGTTTTTGGTGATTTTTGCCACCGTCCCCGACATCAAAATCAGTGAAATCAGGTTCGGAATTGCCATAAGCCCGTTAAACGTATCCGAAATGCTCCACACCAATTCCAATTTAATGACTGCCCCTAAAAAGATTACCCCTAAAATAATCAGTTTGTAAGGGATGACCGCTTTTTTGCCAAACAAGTACTCCGTCGCTTTTTCGCCGTAAAACGACCAACTTAACACGGTGGTAAACGCAAACAGCGGCAAAATGACGGAAAACGCAATTTTTCCGAACGTTCCGAGATCCTTCGAAAACGCCGCCAATGCCAAAGGCGCACCGTCCAACCCTGAGGATTCGTACACGCCGGTGGACAACAGCACCAACGACATTAACGTACAAATCACAATGGTGTCGACAAACACTTCGAACACGCCCCACATGCCTTGTTTTACAGGTTCCTTAACGTCCGACGCACTGTGCGCCATAACGGAACTACCAAGCCCTGCTTCGTTGGAAAAAATGCCGCGTGCCAACCCAAAACGCATAGCCCGCATAATGGTGTAGCCCATAATGCCGCCCCCGACGGATTCCCACCGAAACGCGTTGGAAAAAATCATAGCAAAACTTTGCGGCACGGCTTGAATGTTGATGCCGATGATGGTAAGTGCCATTAAAATAAACAGCAATGCCATAAACGGCACAACGTAGGAAGCCACCCGTCCGATACGACGAATGCCGCCCAACAGCACCAACGCCGCGAACACCACCACAATAAGCCCCGTAACCCACAACGGCAAACCGATGGTGGTGTTTAAGGTGGAGGAAATGCTGTTGACCTGCGTCATGTTGTAGCCAAAGGAGGCAAACACGCAAAAAATCGAAAACAGCACCGCAAGCCACTTCCAATTCAGTCCGTAGCGAATGTAGTACATCGGCCCGCCGCGCATAATGCCGTCGTCGCCTTGCTTACGGTAGTAAATGCCCAGCACGTTTTCGGAAAATTTCGTCATCATTCCGAAAAAGGCGGAAACCCACATCCAAAAAATCGCCCCCGGTCCCCCCGCAACCAATGCGGTGGAAACGCCGACGATGTTCCCCGTGCCGACCGTGCCCGCAATGGCAGCGGAAAACGCCTGAAACGAGGATACCCCCGTTTTGGATTTTTTCCCTTGCTTTACGTCCTGAATCGTTGCCCCGACGGTGTTTTTTAAACACGTCGGAAATTTTGAAACCTGCAAAAATTTTGTCCGAACGGTTAGTAAAATGCCCGTTCCGAGCAAAATGGCAATCATAACAGGCCCCCAAACAAAATCATTAATTACCCCGTTGATTCGTTCGATGATGTCCATACCCTTACTCCTTTTCATTCATTTTAGCAAAAAATTTTTGTACGCACAACAAATCCGCAAGATTGTTTTGCTCCTTTTCAAACTTTTTTCGATTTCGTGCTTTACTTTTTACATTTCGGGACTTTCCTTTTTTTGTAGTTTATGTTCCCGTTTTTTCGGGACTTCCCTTTTTGAAGTTTATGTTTCCGTTTTTTAAGACTTTCCTTTTTTCCGTTGCGGTGTTCCCCTTTTAAGGTTGAATAATCTCCTTTTAATAAAGGAATGCCGCAAAAACCGATTGTAACAAAAAAGGGCGTTTCCTTACCGCAAAAATCGACCTCCTAAAACATTCCCTTACCGCAAAAATCGACCGTAACAAAAAAAGTTCGGTACGAAACCGAACTTTTCCTTTTTTTGTTTTGTTGTTTTCAACTTTTTTGTTTTGTTGTTTTTATGCTACTGTTTTTTTGCTTTTTGTCGGGTGTCGTTTGCCGGTTTGTGCCTTGTTTCGGTTGTACCGCAACTTTTTTGCCTGTCGCAACGAATTTTTGCTGTTTACGTTACGTAGCCGTACTGCTGCAGCACGGTTTTTACGCCGTACACGACAAACGCCGTTGTAAACGATGCGCCCGTGGCAATTAAAAACTCCCGATCGTACACGCCGTTGCGGTAACTCCCCGCATAGGAATGCGGCGGCGGAAACTGCTGAAAAAAGCCAAACGGTTTTCCTTTCATTTGCGCATACAATTCCCGCTCGAACGCTTCGAAACGCAGTTCGTAGTATTTACTGCCTGCAATGCAGTAATCGTCGACGTAGTTTAGGTACACGTTTTCCACGCAGGAATGCGCCTCGTCCACAACAACTTTCAAATTCATAAAAAACGTTCGTTTTTTTGCGCTGCCGACGTCCCGCGGCACGGTAAGCTCCACTTGGCCGTTGAGTTCGCGCAAGGTTTTTTCCTGCGCACATCCGCCGAGTAGCACTACGACACACCAAACCAGCAGGACGCTAAAAAATCGTTTCATACCCTAAGTATGCGCCGAATGACAAAAAACATTCCCCGCCGCGTAGGCTTTTTTCCGTTTTTGTAAAAACCGCCGTCGATTCGTTTAGTACGCCCTTGCGAAAATCATAACCTCTTTTGCAGGCTTGCCGCACACGGCGCAGCAATCGTCGAACGGCTCGTCCCCCTCCGGCATGACGCGGCTGGACGCTTGCAGTTTTTCCTTAATTTTGTCCTCGCATTCCCGACAACCGCACCACATAGCACGTGCAAAATTGCCGCCGTTTAACGCCTGCTCCATTTCCTCCAAATTGTGAACCGTAACAACGTGCGAATCGCGGAAGGCTTTTGCCTTTTCGAACATGGCGTTTTGAATGGTTTGCAGCAATGCCGGCACTTCGGTTTCCAAAGCATCCAAACGGAGCGTTGTTTTTTCCAAACTGTCCCTACGAACCGCAACGGCAACACCGTTTTCGATGTCGCGCGGGCCCACTTCGAGGCGCAGCGGCACACCTTTCATTTCCCACTGATTGAACTTCCATCCGGCGGACTGTTCCGAAAAATCCGCCTTGGCACGAATGCCGACGCCTTTTAAGCGATTGCAAATTTCCTCCGCCTTTTCGTTGACGCCCGCTTTGTGCGACGCAACCGGAACAATGACGACCTGAATCGGCGCAACTTTCGGCGGAAGCACCAATCCGCGCTGATCGCCGTGCGTCATAATGAGTGCGCCGATTAAGCGCGTGGAAACGCCCCAGCTCGTTTGCCATGCGTGTTTGTGCTGACCGTCCTTATCCAAAAACGTAATGTCGTACGCGCGGGAGAATTTGTCGCCGAAATTGTGGCTGGTGCCTGCCTGCAACGACTTGCCGTCCTGCATCATGGCTTCCATGCCGTAGGTGGCAAGCGCACCCGCAAATTTTTCCTTTTCGCTTTTTTTGCCCACAATGACCGGAATTGCCAACACGTTTTCCGCAAATTCCTGATACACGTGCAGCATTTTTAGCGTTTCCGCCTCCGACTCCTCCTTCGTGGCGTGCACCGTGTGCCCTTCCTGCCAAAGGAATTCGCTCGTGCGCAAAAACGGACGGGTTGTTTTTTCCCACCGTAACACGTTTGCCCATTGGTTGATGAGTAGCGGCAAATCCCGATACGACTGCACCCATTTGGAGTACATGTCGCAAATAATCGTTTCGCTGGTCGGGCGAATGACGAGTTTTTCCGAAAGTTCCTCCCCGCCGGCCTGCGTCACCATTGCCACTTCGGGCGCAAACCCTTCCACGTGCTCCGCTTCCTTTTTTAGCAAACTTTCCGGAATCAGCAGCGGAAAGTAAGCGTTTTCGTGCCCTGTTTCCTTAAACCGCCAATCCAATTCCTTTTGAATGTTTTCCCAAATCGCATAGCCGTAAGGACGAATGACCATCGAGCCTTTGACAGGGCCGTAATCCGCCAACTGCGTTTTCAGCACTACGTCCGTGTACCACTGCGGAAAATTTTCCTTCATGTCCGCAATCTCTTTGACAAAACTTTTTTCTTCTTTCATATTTCCTCCCGACAGGCCTTGTTACCCTTTCGCTTTGCCGCAACAAAACAAAAAACGCCTTGAAAAACATCAAGGCGTCGTAACGCAGGTACCACTTGAATTCGTACTCATTGGCGAAAATAACGGTTCGCTGCCGAAACGGTTGTTCCCGTTCACCGTGAAACGGTCGGTTCCCTCGGCTGCGGAAAGATCTTGCACCGACCGACCTTTCTCTGAAATCCGCACGTCCGAACTACTGTTCCGTTCATTTGGTTTTGTTTAGTGTAGCACGGCTTGCGGCTTTTGTCAACTTGCGTAAAACCACCGTAGGAAAATCCGCCCACTTACTAAGGAAAACCCTTTGCCCCGTTTACGAACAAGCAAAAACAGGCTATAATAGCCGTATGAACACAAACGTAAACCCTATCGTTACGGACGACGATTTCGTCCGAACCCTGTTTCCGAAACGAAACCCCACCGCCAACAAAGGCGATTTCGGCACGCTGGTGATTATCGGCGGATGCCGCAACTACCCCGGGGCACCCCTGTTAAGTGCTTTGGGTGCCGCCGCATTGCGCACGGGTTGCGGACTGGTGAAACTCGGCGTTCCCGAAAGCCTGCTATCGGCTTTGCAACGCAACGTAACGGAAGTCAGCCTGTTTCCGCTGCCCGAAAAGGACGGATTCCTTGTGCCGGACGAAGCACTTTACCGCGAACTGACCGCACGTGCCACAGCGGTAGTGTTTGGCCCCGGCCTAGGCATAACGCCGCAAACGGAACAAACGTTGCAATTGGTGTACGACACCGTAACGGCACCGCTCCTTTTGGATGCCGACGCATTAAACTTGTTTGCCAAACGTCCGCTACAAAAACGCGACAACCTGCTTTTTACGCCACATCTCGGCGAAATGCAGCGGCTTTGCGGCATTTCGACGCAAGCCATTCGAAACGACCGCATTCGCACGGCGGAAACTTTTGCGAAAGAGCATTCCCTCGTGCTACTGATGAAGGACTTTGTAAGCGTTGCGACGGACGGCGAACGGACGTTTGTTGTGGAAGCCGGCACCCCTGCCATGGCAAAAGGCGGCAGCGGCGACCTTTTGAGCGGAGTTGTGGGGAGTTTGTGCGCAAGGGGCATTCCGCTCCTTTCCGCCGCGGCGGTAGGCGCATACCTTGCCGGAAAAGCCGCGGAACAAGCGGTTTGCCGCAGTAACGAGTACTCCCTGCTTGCGTCGGACACCGTAACGGAACTTCGCAACGTTTTGACAAAAATTTTAAACCCGAACACAAAAAATTAGGGATTCCGTTTGGCGCACCCCTAAATTTTACGTTTTTACAAAAAAGGAAAAGGCAGTCGCAAACCGACTGCCTTATTTTTTTGTTTACGCTACGTTACGCCACAAGCGACGGACGCAACACGGCATACCGATCGTAGGAGATGAGCGTAACAAGGATGTTTCGGTACGGATCTGCCGCGATTTCGACCACTTGCGACACTTTGTCCTGACTGTACACGGCAAGCAAGCGGCTTTCGCCCAAATAAACGTACACCACGCTTTTGCCGCTGTATTCCGCCAAAATGACGTCGCCTTTTACCAAATAACTTTCCGTTATCATGCGGGCGCGCGTTTTATCCGTGACGTAGCCCGCTTTCACGTCCACCCCGCCGTACAAATCCGGCACCAACATTTTGGAAATTTCGGTATCCGTGCGGAAGGTGTTTTTGTCCGAATCGATGATGTCCGTTAGTGCCGCACTGACCTTGGTGTAATCGAACAACGTGCGATTGAGCGCGTTTTTGTACAAGGTTTTCGGCATTTCGATCGGGTTTGTGAAGGAAACGCCGCTTGAAAGCGTGTTTGCCGTCGTCATCAACTTGGTTGTTTGCGCCGCCGTCAGTTTGGAAACGGTGAATTTTAAATCGTTGGATTTTACGCCGTTGCCTTGGAAGCCCTTACTTACGATTTGTTTCGTTGCGCCCGCCGCCACCGTAACGGTGTACGTCAGGTTTTTCGTTTCCTTTGCGCCCAGCGTCAGTTCCCACCGAAGTTCGGAGCCGTTTTGCGTGCCGCCTTCGCAGGATTTCAGCACCGTGCCGCTTGGGATTTTGTCCGTTACGACGTAGCCGTTGACGCTTGCCGATGCAAAGTTTTTGACTTGCAACGTAAACGTGATTTCGTCGCCGACACGCACCGCTCCGTGTTGCGGTACGCTTGCGATTTTTTCCAAATCCACGCTTTTTGCGGTTTTGCGTTTTTCCGTTTCAGCCGTGAGGCTGAGCCCGCGGTTTAACGGACGAATGACGCCGAACGACCAAACGCTGTCGGACGTACTTTGATAAAACAAGTACCTCTTCGACGAAGTGTTTTCAAACACGTCCTTTGACGCAAGTGTTTGAATAGCACCGTTCTTTTTTTCCGCCGACGTTGCTTGATCGTACGAATCCAACGGGGTTTGTGTGGAAGGGTTGTAGTAATGGTAGGACGTACCCGTGCAGTGCAAAAACCGGTCGTTCCCGACGTAAATCATCACGTGTCCGCTGGTTCCGCCGCTTTTGCCGTGCCGATAACACACCACGTCCCCGACACGCAGGTTTTTACGCACCGAATTCAGCAATTCGCGCCGCTGTGCTTCCGTCGGATAATCCGTCGTCACCCAATGCCCGATGACGTCGCCGGCATTCGAACCGCCCGATTGCGCATAGGCATCGAAATTCGCCGTGTTCGGGCTTTTTTCCGTTACGGCGTAAGGCATAACGTTGACGCCGAACGTTTCGTTGTAGCAAGCGTTGACGTAAGAACTGCAATCCAAAACCAACGTGTTGCCGGCTGCCGCATCCTCCGGCGAAGGATTAATGTGCCGCCGCGTGCCTGTTTGGTCGTACTGAATTTGCACGCCCTGCCGATAAAACGCTTCCGCCACGGTGGCAACCATGGTTTCCTTTTCGACGCGCGCCGCTTCGGCGGCGTTATTGACAAAACTTTGCTCCGGAATGACTAACTGAAAGTACGTGCCGTTGCCGCCCGTGTACAAGGCGATAAAACTGCCCGTAAACGAGGTACCTGGATAGCCCGTTTTTTCCGCATCGAACAGCAGTTTTTTCCACTCCGCACCGAGGTTTGCTTGCATAACGTCGTTGCGTAAGCATACGGAATGCTTGCCGTCCGTTTTAATTCCGTCCGCATTGGTTGCGCTTGCATTCATATGCAAACGGTAATTGTCCGTATCCGTGCCGGCATATTTGTGTAGGTACAGCGTGCCGGTAAAGCAAACGTAGCGATATGCCCCAATGCTCGTCGTGCGGAACAAATTGCACATTTCCGTCCAATTGCTTACGTTCACGACGTCGTCCAATGCGTACGTCACGTTGTTTCCGGAGGAAACGATCCTTGTAGTTGCCGCACCGTTTTCCGGCGCATACGTTAAGTACGGTTTGTTCGGAGTGTTGACATCCGTGTCGAACCCGACGGTTGCTTTTAAGCGAAGTTCATCGCCGTAACGGTAGCCGAGGTTCCAAAAATTTCCCGTAACGTTTCGAATGCCGATGACGTCGTCGGAAGTCGTGTCCTTCAGTAGCACTTCCTCGTCGGAATTGCGCCCTTCCGAGGTCAGCCCGATGTAATAGCCCGTTACCCAAACTTCCTTGCCTGCCGGTTGTGCCAAAACTTCCTTCACGCCCAACACGACTTCGCTCGGTTGCGGATCTCCGCTGTCGCTTTTTTCCGTTTTGTTGTAGCCGCACACGCTACACGTGTACACCACGTTGCCTTTGCCGTCCGGAACGCCGGCACCGAAACGATGTTGCTCCTTGTCCTTTACGACGTTGTGCCCGCAAGTTGCCTGATAAAAATGGTGGGTTTCGTCGTAACTTAACGAAGTAGCATAAGTATGTTCGTGCGTAGGCTCCTGTTCTGTTTTGTTGTAGCCGCACACGCTACACGTGTACACCACGTTGCCTTTGCCGTCCGGAACGCCGGCACCGAAACGATG
>CAKPPA010000020.1 GCA_934177025.1 uncultured Clostridia bacterium | reverse complement strand
GTATCAGGATCGGTTGATGAAGCTGTACGAGGAAAACCCTTCCTTCATTCAGCCGAAATCCCGCATGAACGAAATGATTAACAATTTCATTAAGCCGGGGCTGCAGGACTTGGCGGTGTCGCGCACGTCCTTTTCGTGGGGCATTCCGGTGCCGTTTGACGAAAAGCACGTTATTTACGTTTGGATCGACGCACTAACGAATTACATTACGGCGTTGGGCTACGGCACGCAGGACGACACGCTTTACCAAAAATATTGGCCAGCGGATTTGCATATGGTAGGGAAGGAAATCGTGCGGTTTCACACCATTATTTGGCCTGCAATCCTTATGGCGTTGGATTTGCCGCTGCCGAAACAGGTTTACGGTCACGGTTGGCTCCTTATCGGCGGGGACAAAATGAGTAAATCCAAGGGCAACGTGGTGGATCCGTTTGTTTTGGTGGATCGCTACGGTTTGGATGCCGTGCGCTACTTTTTGCTGCGGGAAGTGCCGTTTGGCAACGACGGGGTTTACACCAACGAAGCGTTGCTCAACCGCACGAACGCCGACCTTGCAAACGGCCTCGGAAATTTAGTCAGCCGCACGGTTGCCATGATTTTGCAAAATTTCGACGGAAAAATTCCTGCCCCGCAGGAGGAACTGCCGTTGGATCGGGAATTAAAGGAAGTTGCGCTTTCCGCTTTGGAAAACGTGCGTAAAGGCATTGAGGAACTTTCCGCACCGGACGCACTTGCGGAAATTTTTAAAATCGTCAATCGCGCCAACAAGTACATCGACGAAACGACGCCGTGGATTTTGGCAAAGGATCCGAACGGCAAAGGGCGGTTGCAAACGGTGCTTTACAACCTTGCGGAAAGCATTCGGTTTACGGCGGTGCTGCTGAAGCCGTTTTTGGAGGATACGTCGGCAAAAATTTTCCGTCAGTTGGGGTTAGGCGAACTGCCGCAGGATTTTGAAAGCCTGCGTACGTTCGGCGAACTGCCGGTGGGGGCCGAAGTTACGAAGGGGGAAGCCTTGTTCCCGCGCATCGACATTCCGAAGGAATTGAAGGAACTGGAAAAACTCGGCAAAGCCAACGCTCCGAAAAAGGAGGAAAAACCGGAGGAAAAAGCACCGAAGGCGGAAATCGGCATTGAGGATTTTGCCAAGGTGGAACTTGCAACGGCTAAGGTTTTGGACTGCGTTAAGGTGGAAAAGAGTGCGAAATTGCTGAAACTTACGGTGGAAGTCGGCGATGAAACGCGCACGATTGTGAGCGGAATTGCACAAAGCTACACGCCGGAGGAACTCATCGGCAAAACCGTTGTTATCGTAAAAAATTTAAAACCGGCAAAACTAATGGGCATTGAAAGCCGCGGCATGATTTTGTGCGGCGAAGAGGACGGCAAAATTGTGTTCGTTACGCCGGAAAAACCATTGAAAAGCGGCAGGGAAATTCGATGATCGACACGCACACACATTTGGACGACGAGCGGTTTACCAATCGTGAGGAAATTATTCGCCGCTTCGAAGCGGACGGGGTGGAACTTGCCATTAATCATTCGTGCAGTTTCAAAACAATGCACGCGGGGCTCGAGTTGGCACGGAACCACAAGCGGATGTTTTGCACGGTGGGGTGTCACCCCGAGGATGCGGCAACTTACGACACGGCGTTCGAGGCGGAAATGGAAAAATTGCATTCCGAAGCGAAAGTGCTGGCGGTGGGGGAAATCGGGCTGGACTACTACTACGGCACCGACAACAAGGACGTGCAAAAGGACGTGTTTGTGGCGCAGTTGGAATTGGCGGATCGGTGGAATTTGCCCGTAAACATTCATTTGAGGGACGCTTACGGGGACATGGCGGACATCCTAAAAGCCCGCAAGCACTTACTGCACCGCGGCGGAATTCTCCATTGCTATTCGGGGAGTGCGGAGTTCGCCGAGGAAATGATGAAACTCGGGTTTTACGTTGCGTTCGGCGGAGCTGTGACGTTTAAAAACGCAAAAAAAGCGGACGTGGTCAAAGCCGTGCCTTTGGAGCGGGTGCTGACGGAAACGGACGGGCCGTATCTTGCGCCGGAACCGGTGCGCGGCACGGTAAACGAACCGAAAAACGTGCGCTACGTTTTAAAAAAATTAGCGGAAATTTACGGAATCCCTACGGAGCGGCTGGAGGAACAAGTGCAAAACAACGTGTACACGCTGTTTGAAAAATTGCGGCCGTTTCGCACGGAACTTGAATTGAGGAAATAACATGGATACTTACGTGTACGAAGCATACGGAAAAAAATTATACATCAATTTGACGAATCGTTGTTCGAATGCGTGCGAGTTTTGCATTCGCAACGGAAAGGAAGGGCTTTCCGGCAATCGGCTGTGGCTGGAAAAGGAGCCGACGTTCGAGGACGTGTTGCGGCAGTTGCCGAAAAATCTCGACGACTACGACGAAATTACCTTTTGCGGGTTTGGGGAGCCGACGTATAATTTCGACACGCTGGTAAAAGTCGGCAGGTACTTAAGCGTCATCGGAAAAAAAGTGCGATTAAACACCAACGGACAGGGCAACCTGATTCAAGGCAGGGACATTACCGACGACTTAATCGGCGCGGTGGATACGGTCAGCATCAGTTTAAACGAGGCGGATGCGGAGCGGTACCAAAAAATTTGTCACTGTCGGTTTGGGGAACAGGGCTTTGACGCCATGTTGGAATTCGCGCGCCTTTGTAAGGAAAAGGGGTTTCGCGTGATTTTGAGCGTTGTTGACGTCATCGGGGAAGAGCAAGTCAAACGTTGCCGCGCGCTTTGCGAAGCAAACGGTTGGAATTTGCGCGTGCGCACATACGAAAAATAACAAGCGGCGGCCCTTTTTGCGGTCGCTTTTTCGAACACGGGGGAGGAAGCATGAAAGTCATTAAAGGAACGTTTTATCTTTATAAAAAGTTTCTGCCGTACGGGATACTCGGCTTGATTTTGGGCATCGTTTTTCAATTTTGCGGAATGATGTTGCCGAAAATTACGGCGTTGATTGTGGACTACGGCTTGACGTTTTCGGGCACGGTGGCAAATTCCGGCTCCAATCCGTTTTTGTTTTTGGTGGACGGGCGGTTCGGCGCACGCGGTTCGGCGCAACTACTGGTTACGCTTTCGGTGGCGTTTGTGCTACTGATGCTGTTAAAACACGTTTGCCAATACTTTCGAAATTACAACGGGCAGCGGTACGGAATGGAATTTAACAAGGAATTGCGTTTTGCCGCCGTTCGTAAATTGTTAAAAAAGAATATGGCGGTTTCGGCGGGGGAAACGTTTACCTACATGAACAACGACACCGTCAATTTAAAAATGCTGTACTGCATTTACTTGCCGTATTTACTCGATAGCGTAATGATTTTCGTGCTGGCGTTCGTTTTGCTGGCGGGTGTCAACCCGCTCCTTATGATTGCGCCTGCTGTGTTTACGCCGATGTTGATTGTGTGCTCCATGTACTACATTCGAAACGGGCAACGGGTAACCAACCGCACGCGTACCTGCTTTATCGAATTGACGAACGCTTTGCAGGAAAATTTTTCCAACATCGAACTCGTGAAGCAGTACGGGCGGGAGGATTTGGAGGACGCGATTTTCCGCGGCTACAATCATCGACTGAAAACGGCAAGCATCAAGCAAAGCCGCGTGCAAACGAAGTACGTGTACCGCTTTAACATTTTGCGTGCGTTGACCTACGTCGGTTCGCTGGCGGTGGGGTCGTGGCTTGCCATCGAACAAAAAATTTCGGTAGGAAACTTTTTGGAGTTGATTACCTACGTTTACCTTATTTTGGATGCGATTACCAATTTTACGACGTACTTGTTTAACTGTTTGCAAACCGAGGCGTCGGGGTTAAGGTACTTGCGGTTTATGAATTCCGAGGAGGCGTTAAAGGACGAGGGCACGAAAAGCGTTGCCGCTTGCCCCGACATTCGGTTCGAAAACGCTGGGTGCTGTTTGGACGGCACGCAAATTTTAAAAAATTGGAATTTAAACGTTCCGTACGGCACCAAAATCGGGCTGACGGGAAGTTTCGGCGAGGGAAAAACCACGGCGTTAAAAATGATCAATCGGTTTGTGCCGGTGACGGAAGGCAAAATCACGCTGGACGGCGTGCCTTTAGAGGAAATTCAGCTTAAGGAACTGCGTAAAACGTTTGCGCAGGTGTTTCAGGAAAAAATGTTTTTTTGCAGTACCATTCGCAAAAACGTGGCGTTCGGTAACCCCGACGTTACGGACGAACGCATTCGGGAAGTGATGGGACTGTTGGGTGCGAAGGAGGAGTTGGAGGCTTTGCCGGACGGGCTTGACACTGTCATTAAGGAAAACGCGGTGAACTTAAGCGAAAACATGGTCAACGCCATTGCGCTTTCGCGCGCCGTCCTTTACGACGCACAGGTGTACTTACTCGATGACCCATTGAAGGACATTGCCGACAAAGCGAAAGTCGGCAAAAACCTTATGACGCTGCTACAAGGCAAAACCGTGATTATGGCGTCCAACGAGCCGGATCAATTTCGCGGATTCGACGAAATTTTGGTGTTGGAACGCGGCGAAATTGCGGAACGCGGCACGCACCGCGAACTAATGGCGAAAAAAGGCAAATATGCGCAAATCTGTCGGGAACGGAGGTCGGATCGATGAAAAAAACGAAAAAACCTTCCTACTTTTTGTGGTTGTTTCAGTACTTAAAGCCTTACAAAACGTCCCTTGTGTGGATGGTCGTTTTGCTGTTTTTTGCAATGGGCGCGGCGTTTTCCGTTCCGTTTTTAAACAGTTTCATTGTCAACCGTGTCATTCCCGACGGGGATTACGGCATGTTGACGGGGCTACTCGTTGCTTGCCTGCTACTGATGCTGACGGAAAGCACCATTACGTTTGTCGAGTCCCGCATGATGGCGAAAGCGGGCATGACGGTGGCAGGCAAAATTCGCGAGGAAGTGTTTGAAAAATTGCAAGGCTTTCCGCTTTCCTTTTACGAAACGAAAAGCCGCGGGGATTTACTGCAACGCACTACAAACTACGTGGACGAACTTTCCAACTTCCTGTCCAACTACGCCATTGTGTTCGTGTCGAACATTTTTAAAGTCGTCGTCGTGCTGATTTTTATGCTGACGCTTTCGTGGCAACTTGCGTTGGTGGTGTTTGGGGCGTTGGCAATCAATTTTTGCTTTTTACTCGTAACGCGCAAAATTTTGGGCAAACGCAGTAAAAACGTAAAAATTTACGAAGCACGCCGCTCCGACGCGGTGATTGAAAACATTAACGGCATGCTTTTGACGTTGGCTTACAACCGCACGGAACAAAACTTGGAGGAGTACGGCAAAGTGCTGGACGACTACACCGGCATTTGGATGCGGTTTGTGAAAGTGAACGAACTGTTTCAGCCGGGGGTGGAAATGCTGTGGTACTACGGCAGCATTGTGGTGTACGTAGTGTCCTTTTTGCTGCTGAAGGAGCAGGCGCAAGCACTGACCTTGGGCGCAGTGGTGGCGTTTTCGGGGTACGTAACGCAAATGACGACGCCGCTCATTCAGTTGGGCATTGTGTTGCAACAAGTCGGCGTTTTGGAAGGGGCGTGCGCGAATATTTTTGAAATTTTAAGTCGCAGACAAGTGATTTTGGAAAAGGAAGGGGCGCAAGCCTTTACGGCGTTGCAAAACGAAATGGAATGGAAGGACGTTTCGCTCGGCAAGGGCGAGTCCCTGCCGATACGGCATTTGAGTTTTACCGTCCGAAAAGGGGAAATCGTCGGCATTTGCGGCGAAAACGAAAAGGCATTGCACTTAATTGCGAAACTACTGATGCGGCATTTGGACGTAACGGAAGGCAGCATTACCTTGGACGGCACGAACGTCAAGGATTTAAAACTTGCGTCGATTCGGAAAAACATCGTGGCGGTGGATTCGGAAGGGTACATTTTCCACACCACGGTGCTGGACAACATTCGCTACGCAAAAGCAAACGCCACGGAGGAGGAATGCATCGACGCGGCGAAGCGTGCCGGCGCGCACGAGTTTATCGCAAGGTTGCGCGACGGGTACGAAACCGTGCTGGAGGAAAAGGGCGAAGGCTTGTCGAACGGGGAAAAACAGTTGATTTCCTTGGCACGCCTGCTGTTGCACTCGCCGGAAATTTACGTGTTTATGGAAGCGGCGGGGAATATCGGCAAAGGCACAAAGGACAAAATTTTAAAAACTCTGACCACGGAATTAAAGGACAAAACGCGCATCATTATCGGGAACGACGAGGATATGCTCGGCGTTTGCGACCGCGTGATTCGCCTTGAGGAAAAAATGGTATGAAAGACGAAACTTTGCTGAAAAAATACCGATTTCGGTTTGAAAAAAAATACGGGCAAAATTTTATCGACGATCCGGAGTTGTTGGAACAAATTGTGACGAAAAGCGGAATCACCAAGGCGGACGCCGTGCTGGAAATCGGTGCCGGCGCAGGCACTTTGACAAAACGGTTGTGCGATCGTGCCAAAAAAGTAGTCGCTTACGAAATCGACGAGCATTTGAAGCCGATTTTGGCGGAAAACTTAAGTGGGTGCGACAACTTGGAATTGCGGTTTCGGGATTTTATGCGGGACGATCCGTCGGATTGGGCGGAAAACGGGCTAAAAGTGGTGGCAAATTTGCCGTACTACATTACCACGCCGATTTTGTTCCGCTTGTTGGAGGAGCCGTGCGTGAAGGACATTACCGTTATGGTACAAAAGGAAGTGGCGGAACGCATTTGCGCGAAGGAAAGCAACAAGGACTACGGTCCACTGACCATCGCGGTGCAATCGCAGGCGGATACGGAAATCGTGACGGAAGTCAAGAGGGAAATGTTTACCCCGCCGCCCAACGTGGATAGTGCCGTCGTGCGCATTTCACGCAATCCGCAAAAATTCGGCACGTTTGACGTTGCGCACTTGCGCAACACGGTGAAATGTGCGTTCGCCATGCGCCGAAAAACGCTTGCCAACAATTTGACTTCGGCGGGGTTTTCCAAGGAGGAAGCGGAGCGACTGTGTGTGGAAAACGGCTGGAGAAAGGACGTTCGCGCGGAAAATTTAACGGTGGAGGAATTCATTCGGTTGAGTGAATCCGTGGAGTTCCCTCATAAAAAGTAAAAAGCAATCATAACAATAACAAACGAAAGAAAGAACAAATTAACCGAAGTTTCGTCAAAAACAGGCAGGGGGATTTGTTCTTTTTTGCGTATAGTGGTTGCGTGAGGGAAAACGTATGGCAGCGTATGTAAAAAAAGTGTTGATTTTTTCGGAAATGAAACAAGGCTACGCCTTAAAAGGCAAAAGCATTTCCGGCGTTTTAAAGGCGGAAAACGTCAACGGTCGTAGCGGCGCGCGATTTTTTTTAACCAATTTTAATCCGCGGAACGTTGGCGAAATCGTCGGGATTTTGAAGGTGGACGAGCGGGAAACGCATTTTCAAGCGGAGTCGGCGGAAAACAGCGACGTTGCGTGCCAAGGCCTAACGCAGGAAAGCAGGGTGGATTGCGTCATTGCGCTAAAACAAGGCAACAACGTCGTGCCGATTGCGTATGCGACGAATCGCGCAAACGGCATTGCCGACGCATTGGCGCAAAAATTGTCCCGCCAAACGGAAACGGTGGATTTGTCGCCGAAAAAAGTTTTGCACACCGAACGGGCGGAACGGCAGGACTATGCCGAAATCCCTTCGTACGAGGAGTTTGTGGCGGCAACCGACAACTATTATTTAAAAGAGGAAGCGTGTTTTCCGCCTGCGGCGGACGAAACGGAGGAAAGCGAAGCGGCCACGAACTCAACGTTTACGCCGTACTACCGCAAAGTGAAAACGGAATTAACCACACTGTTTGAAACGCATTTGCCGTACGAACCGTTGATGAACGCCGTCCCCG
Organism: uncultured Clostridia bacterium; assembly: GCA_934177025.1. Taxonomy (GTDB): domain Bacteria; phylum Bacillota; class Clostridia; order Christensenellales; family CAG-314; genus CAKPPA01. Next base: position 4,644 of record CAKPPA010000020.1, on the reverse strand, counting down.
ATTCGGTGTGGGTAAAAATCAACACCCCCGATCGGCGATTTTACGTAGTGGGCGTCATTTCGCAGGGCGAAACGCCGAAATACATTTGTTACGGCATCCCCGCGGGGGAGGCAAAAGGGCTTGTGCCGGATTTTAAACGGCAAAATTTCGGGCAGGACGCCTTTTACTTTTTGTATCAGGATGCCACGAGCGGGGAATGCGTGGTAAACCCTTAACGCCGCCGACCTACTTTCGGTGCGCTTCGGGTTGTTGTAAAAAAATTTAGGTAGCACCCTGTGCTTTGAAACGGGGCGTTTTGTTGCGCGTAGGGGAGGAAGCCTTTGGCACGGGCGACGAAAACGGCGTGGGCGAGGAAAAAGGAAGGGCTTTTTGCGGGTGAACGGAGGGAATGTTTGTAAAAAAGTCCGCCTTTCGCTGCGGACAGGGGGAATAAAAACGGTAAATTCCACACTTTTTCAGCGGTTTTCCTCGGGTTTTTATTGCAATTTCGATTTTTTTAAGATATAATAATCAGGAATTCTCAACATTATCAGTTACATTCAAGGAGTTACTATGACGAAAAAACTTTTTGCGATCCTAGCCGTGTTGCTGGTCAGCGTAATGGCTTTTGCGGCTTGCTCGAGCGGGGCATACAATTTTACCGCATTGCAGGATAATCCGACGGCGGACGACGCCGTGGCAAACAACGGCGGAACGGTCGTACAGAAAGGGAAATATACGTATTTTGTGAACGGTGCGGTCGTCAATTCGGAAACGAACACGTTCGGTTCCGTTGTGAAAGGGGCGATTGCCCGCGTACCGACTGCCGACATCGGCAAGGAGGATGCGAAAATCGAAATCGTCGTGCCGAAAATCTTTTATGCGGCGGATGCATCGTCGGCAGGATTTTATGTGTTCGGAACGACGCTGTACTACACCACCCCAAGTGGCGATCGGGACAAAAACGGCAACGTGTTAAGCAGTCGGTTGGACTTTATGTCCGTAAATTTGGATGGCACGGGAACGAAAAAATTGTTCACGGTGGAAAACAATGCCGTCGTGTTCGGGTGTTTTGAGGACGCTGAAAGCAACGTTCGCATCAACTACGTCGACAAAGGCACGATTTACAGCTACAACGTTGCAACCAATGCAAAAACGGAAGTCGCAAAGGACGTAACTTCCTCCACGTTGGACAGAAAAACCGGCGAAGTTTACTTTACCGAAAACGTAACCTTCCGCGATTACACGAATGCCGAAATCAACCGCAACTACAACGTTTTGAAAAAAGCGGACGTAACCGGCACGGTAACAACGGTGAAAAAGGGCATTGCCGAAAACGCTCCGGAGGATTCCTACGGGGATAAGTACTCCGTCGTAAAAGCAGCGAACGCCAAAGTGTACTACACGTTGACCAACACCGAAACTTCGAAAAACGGTTTGTACGAGTACGACGACGCCACCAAAGCGGAACGCAAACTTTCCGAAACGGGCATGACTTCTTTCGAAACGTACCAAAGCGGCATCGTTTACGTGGACAGCAACTCCGGCTTTTTGACGTATTTGGAAAAAGCGGCCAGCGGATACAAAACCGTTGCAATCTCCAAAGCGTCGGGAGCAACGCTGCTGTGCGTAAAAGGCGACGAAGCCTACTACGTTGCATCCAACATTTTGTACAGGGCGGATCTTACCACAGAACGCAAGGAAAGCGTAGCGTTGACGAAAAGCACGCAAACGACGAGCTGGGCAACGTTCCAACTGTTGGGAGACAAAGTGTTCTTCTTCAACAACTCCGCAACCCTTTCCAACTACTTGTACTACGCAACGACGGACGGGGACGGAAAAATTAAGGAAACAAGGCTTGCAATCCTGACGGAAAAGGATGCAAAAACCGAAAAGGAAGGAAAATAATTTCGTAACAAAACGCCGTTTCCGAACGGCGTTTTCTTTTGTTTAGGAGGAGTTTATGCCTTATACCGATGCGGACTACGAAAGGGACGCTGCCGAGGAAGGACGGCTAAAACACCGTGTAAAAATTTTGATTGTGGTGTTGGTGCTGCTGTCCGTTGCCATTGTCGTGGCGGTGGCGTTTTTGCAAAACCGTCAGGACGGTGTGGTGACGGTGCGGTTGGAAATTACCGACGGCACGCAAACCTTGGCGGAACAGTCCGTTTCCGCACAGACGGAGGATTTGGAAGGAATTTTGCTTGCCGTTGCCGATGCGTTGCAACTGAAACTTACGGACGGCAAGGTAACCGGCTTGACGATCGGCGGAAAAACGTGGACGGCGGCGGACGTGTACGCAAGTTCCGTAGCGGCAGCGGCGGAATCGCTGACGGCAAAAAACGGCACGGTGTGCTATCGCTACGAAAAAGGGAATGCAAGTTTGCCCGTTGCAAACGACATGACGGTGGTTTTGCTTGTAAAATAGCGGCAAAAAACCGTATGCGGCGTTGGTTTTTTGAGGGAGTTGCAAGGGATTTTTCCGAAAAAAAACCGCAGCGGAGCCGATTTTTGAGGATTACGAAAAAATTATTTTGCGGCGGTTTGGCGGAAAGCACAAAATTAAAATTTTGAATGGGAAAAACATTGACAAATGCGGAAATTTTACTTATAATACTTTAGCAATGCCAACGTGGCTCAGTCGGTAGAGCAGCTGATTCGTAATCAGCAGGTCGCGGGTTTGAGTCCCGCCGTTGGCTCCAAATGCTGATGTGGCACAGTCGGTAGCGCAACGCCTTGGTAAGGCGTAGGTCGGCGGTTCAAGTCCGCTCATCAGCTCCACTTTTGTCAAGTATAGCGTTTCCATAAAAAAATCACGGGAAGTTCCCCGTGATTTTTTTTGCCTTTTACGCAACGGCGATGCGAGGCCACACCCGAAAAGCGGAAACCGCAGGGATAAAAACAAGGAAAAAATTTGCGGCATAACATAAAGTGAGGTGACTTGTGAAAGGCGTACTTGTGTTTTGTTGGATTTGCATTTTAATTTTTTTGTTTTTGGTTGCGTTTGAAATCGGCTTTCGGCTCCTTTACGGAGACGGCGGCAGGGCGGCGGATTGTGCGTGCGGCGGCTCCCTTGATTTTTGCCGCAGGGGGAAAAGGGTGGACAGGTGCGGAAATTTTGACTATAATGACCTTGCTCTAATGTTACGAGGGGAGCGGAGGTATTATGTTAAAATTGCATTTTTGGAACAAAATTGTGATCCTTGCCGTTTTGACGGTGTTTTTCGTGACGGGCATTTTTATTTTGTCCGTACCTGCCGTCAACGAGGATTTAAGCGACTTTTCGGCGACGCAGGCAATGACGTATTTAAAGGAAATTGCCAAGGAACCGCATTCGGTGTTTCATCCCGAAGCGCACGAAAGGGTGCGGCTGTACTTAAAAAGCACGTTGGAAGGGTTCGGCTACACGCCGACGGAGTATGATTGGACGCCGGCGGAACATCAATTTAAGGACAACATTACGCACGAAGGCATTGTGACGGAGGAACAACCCGTTGCCTACACCGTGCGCGACTTATTGGTAAAAATTCCGGGGGAAAGCGACACGGGCATGCTCCTGATGGCGCACTACGATTCCCGCGGGCATGCAAAACGCCCCGGGGAGGACAACAAAAGTAACGGTGCCGCCGACGACGGGTACGGCGTTGCCACGTTGTTGGAAATCGCGCGGGTGTATCAGGGAAAAACCGGTTTAAAAAACAGTTTGTACCTGTTGTTTACGGACGCGGAGGAAACAGGTATGTACGGAGCCGACTTGTTTGTGAATTCCGAAAAATCGCGACATCACATGGCAAACGTGAATTTTGTTGCCAACGTAGAGGCGCGCGGCGTCAAAGGCCCGTTGTACATGTTTGAAACAAGCACAAAAAATCAAAAGGTGCTGGAACTTTACTCCAAAGCGCAAATGCCGTTTGCGTATTCGTTGGCAACGGCGGTTTACACGGTGATGCCGAATTTTACGGACTTTTCCGTCACGTTGGATGCCGGCAAGCCGGGCATTAATTTTTCGGTGTTGGACAGTTTGTACTACTATCATTCCGAGGAAGATAATTTAAACAACGTCAACGCAAACAGCATTCAGCACTACGGCACGCAGTTAATGCCGATTTTAAAGGAGTACACGGAAAACGCAAAATATTCCGATCCGAATTATTTTCAAGCCGAGCAGGACAGCGTGTTTTTTAACGTGCTTCCGGGGGTGATGGCGGTTTACAGCGAAACCTTTGCTTACGTGCTGGCGGCGTCGGTAACCGTGATTTTTGCGGCGGCGTTGTACACGTCCCTCAAAAAAGGAAAGTTTACGTGGAAGGACTTCGGCGTGCAAACGGGGATTGCGTTCGCTTTACTCATTGCCTGCGCCGTGTTCGGGCTCCTTGTGTCCCTTTTGATGGCGGTGCTTGGAGGCGTTCCGTGGAACGTTTCGTACGTGCGCGTGTCCTTCGGTTGGGTAGGGTTTGTGTTGTGCCTCATTGGAGTGATTGTCGGCATTTTCGCCTACGGATGGAAAAAACTGCGGAAGGACGAAGCCAAATGTAACGCCTTTTTTGCGGGAAGTTTGGTAATTTGCCTACTTTTGGGGCTTGTTACGACGTTCGTTTTGTCGGGGGCGTCCTTCCTGTTCGTGTGGCCGGCGTTTTTCGGAAGCATTGCGATTTTCGTCAAAAA
>CAKPPA010000019.1 GCA_934177025.1 uncultured Clostridia bacterium | reverse complement strand
CGTTCGAAAGGGTTTGAAACAGGAAGGCGTTGGGATCGTCGGCATTGTACAGCACGCTTCCGCCCGCCTTTGTTTGCAAAGCGAATTGCCGAAACGTGTTTTGAATTTCCGCAAAATTTCGATAGCAATCAAGATGCTCCTGCTCCAAATTTAAAACTACACTGATTTTCGGACGAAGTTGCAAAAAACTTTTTTGGTATTCGCACGCTTCCGCCACGCACACCTCCCCCGACGAACCCGCACCGCCGTTTTGAAATCCGGCGGAATTACCGCCTACAAAACAAACGGGGCGTTTGCCTGCCGCCGTCAAAATTTCCGCAAGCATGGCGGAAACCGTTGTTTTGCCGTGCATGCCGCTGACGGCAATGCCGTTTGGGAACTCGTTAAAAACGCTGCCCAAAAACTCCTCGCGAAAGCACGTGGGGATTCCCTTTTGTTTACATTCCAAAATTTCGGGATTGTTGCTTTTTACGGCGCGGCTGACAACGGCAAGTTCCGTATTTGGCGGAATTTGCCCGTAGCGTTGCGGCACGAACACCGTAATCCCCGCCCTTTTTAGCCGTTGCGTTACGGGGCTTTCCGTCGCGTCGCTGCCGAAAACGCAATCGCCGCGCCCTTTGCAGTACTGCGCCAAAACGCTCATTCCCGCTCCGCCGATCCCGATAAAATAAAGATTTCGCCCTTTTTGTCGATTTTTCATACCGAATTATATGCGTTTTTGGCAAAAATCGTGCCGTTTTTGCTCCAAAAAGCATATTTTTTAAGAAAATGTATTGAAAATGTAAATTTTTTGGCTTATAATAAACGCACGAATACTTTGAAGGAAGGGGTACTGTTGTGAAGATTTCAGATGTGAGAATTCGCCAGGTAGAAAAAGAAGACAGCAAATTGAAAGCGATTGCTTCCATTACCATCGACGATTGTTTCGTTGTACACGACATTAAAATCATCGACGGCAAGGATAGCCTTTTCATCGCAATGCCAAGTAGAAAAACGAAAGAAGGCGAATATAAAGATATCGCCCACCCGATTAATCCGGAAACCCGTCAGGAATTGTCGGATTTGATTTTGGCGGCTTATCGGAAGGAAACGGAACAGCTGTAAGCCAAACCGAAACGCCGAACCAACTTAGCTTGTTTAAAACGCGCCCTAAAAGTGGTCCTTTTTCTCCTACTTTTAGGGTGCGTTTTTTTGTGAAAATCCGTGCGAGCGGGGTTGACGAAAACCCCCTGTTTACCGTTTCGAAATGCGTTATGTAAATACGAAAAGTTGACCAAAAAAACCATTTACATTCCCCCCCCACGTAAATCTACCTCCATCGGGGATGCGGGGACACTCAATTTTAACTCCTTCTTTACCGATATGACGCCTACCCATCGGGGATGCGGACTCGATTTGACTCCTTCCCCTACCGCACGTAAGCCTACATCCCTACTTTAATCCGACAATTTTTTTAAAAATCGCAACGAAAAAGCGCAAGGAAACGTCCTTGCGCTTGGTGCTTTTCCTTTATTTTTCCGTTTTTTCCTCGATTTCGTTTAGCGAATGGGCTTTGTCGTCGTAAACGTGACACAACCGTAGCTGAAACGCCGCAACTTTTCGTTCGAACGCATCGCCTTCGTCCTGCAATTTTTTGCATTCCAACGCAACCGGCCCAAACAATTTTACACGACGAAGGATGTCCAGCCGCAGTAACCGAATGCGGCTTTGCTGCCGCTCGTCCTGCGGGGTAGCCTCCTCCAAAAAATCCAACGCTTTGTTGCGCATTTCCACCGCTTTTTCCGCAAACGCTTCGCCTTTGTCGTCGTAAAGCCATGCAAGTTTTAAGTAGGCAAGCGCGCATTCGTAAGCATTGCCGATTTGCTCCGCTTCCAAGGCATACAACAAAAACATTTTGACGGTTTCGTCCATGTCGAAATCGTTCAAAATGCGATGATAATTTTCGTCGGTGAACAAAAACGTTTCCTCAACGCCGTTGTCCTCCGCCAAGTTTCCGTTGACATACCCGCAGGAAGTGCAACGGTGCAGCCAATGCGGCATAGCGGAACGATACGTTTCCGGAGGACGGAAATCGAGATCCGGCTTTCCCTCCTGATTGGTCGCCAAAATGACGTCGAGCATTTCCGAATTGCCGCATTTTACGCAAGTTACTTTCGCACGCGCAAGTGTCGTCATCTTTCCCTCGCTAAAACGAATTTCTTTTGTATTTGAAAAAATTATAACTGCCGCATGCCAAAAAGTCAACCATGCTTTTTTGCATACGTAGCCTTTTTCGACGATTTTTTGCGATTTTTTCAAGTTTTCGGGGTTTTTTGCTTCATTTTTTTGTAAAATCACGTTTTTTGCCGCGTGTTTTGCCTTTTTTGTCCTACCTTACCACACAAGTAAAACGTCCGTTTTTGAAATTTTTTTTAAAAAAACGTCCCTACTTGACGGAAGGATTTGAATTAATGGCAAAAACGTTGTAAAATAAACACATGCGTTTGAACGCACAAAAAAGGAGAACTTATGAAACTCGCCATCCTCACTGCCATGGCAGCAGAAACCTTACCTATTTTAAACAAAATCGGACGGGTTACGTCCGAACAGACCATTGCGTCCGTTAAAATTTATCAAATCGAAACGGAACGGCACACCGTTTTTTTGGCAACCTGCGGCGTCGGGGAAATCCGCGCGGCAATGGCGGTGCAACTGCTTGTGGATTTGTTCCGCGTCGAAGCTGTTTTAAACTTCGGCTTTGTCGGGGCACTGAACCCGAACCTTGAAATCGGGGAACTTGTGCTGGCGGAAAAAGTTTGCCATTACCAATTTGACACAACCGCCATCGATGCGACGAAAATCGGGCAGTACGAAAACAAACCGGACGAATTTTTTTATTTAAACAAAACGCTTTTGCACCACGTGCAAGCCGCGGTAAAATTTCAGTTAAAAACGGTTACGGTTGCTTCCGGCGACAAGTTTGTTGCAACCGCCGCCGACAAAGCGTTTTTGAAAAGCACTTTTCATGCGGATATTTGCGAAATGGAACTTGGCGGCATTGCCATTGCCTGCGAACGGAATTGCGTCCCGCTGATTTCCGTAAAGGTCGTTTCCGACAAGGCCGACGAACAAGCAACGGTGTCCTTTGCCGACGTTGTGGCAAAAGGACTCACCCGTTACGAGGAAATTTTGCCGGAAATTTTTGCCGCACTGGATTCCCTCCCGCAGGGAAGCATCGCACCGTAACAAACGCTTGTTGCCGGCGGAGGCTTTTTAAAAGGAACCTTTTTTAAGCCGACGGCAACACTGACGTAAAATTTTTGCGGCGGAGGCTTTTTAAGTTTTCGCCGTTCCTAAACCCGACAAAACGCAACACCCCGAATGGCTCCGTTTGGAACACGTTCGGGGTGTTTTTTCTGTTTGTTGTTTTTTAATTTTTCTTTCCTTGTTTTTTCGGTGGCTTCCCTTTTGCCGTTTTCCTATCCTTAGGAAACGGGGAGTTCCTTCCCGTCCTTTTTGGAAAGCGTTTGCAACAGTCCGTTGAGCGCAAGGTTAATTTTTTTCTGTTGTTCCACCGTGCGCGGTTTGTTTAAACTTTTTTTGTTTAGGATTTCCGCCACTTGTTTTGCGGTGTCGAACCCGATGCCGCCGCGTTTTAAAATTTCGATTTTTTCCACGGCTTCGTCGACGTCCCGATTTAAGCACAAATCCGCTTCCTTCGGGGTGTCGGAAACACTTCGCCCGAACGCACGATTGACGTTTTTGCAAAACGCAGCAAACACCCGTTCCGAATGTACGTCCCGCAAAAAGTACACCGCACGTTGCCAGCCCTTCAGCAAAATTTCAGCCGACCACACTGCAACGGTGCACACCGCCACCGAAGCCGCAAACCCCTGCCTTACACAAAACAGCACCGCCATAAGCCCCTCGAACAAGGCAAGTAGCAAAAACACGAAGTCCGTCCCTTTTGGGATGCGTGTTTGCGGAAGGCGCAAAAATTCCGACGGCAATCGATCCGCACTCCTACGGTAATCCTGCCACGCCGCCTCAAACGCTTCGGGTAAACACCAGCCCTCCTCCACTTGCAACGGGCGACGGCGAAGCAATCGATTTGTCCGCCGCATTTGCCGCGTAAGTTTCCGCCGTGAATAAAAACAGGTTTCCGCCACGATTCCGACAAAACACGCCGCCACAATCCATGCCGACAGCACAAAAAAGTGCTCGGACAAATGCACGAACACTTTTGTAATTTTTTCCAACGCTACCATACCACAAACACTCCTTTTTCGGCTTTTGCCGTTTGTCGGGAGTATTCCCCCTTTTTTTGGGATTAAACGTCGGAAATTTCCTCGATTTTTCCGTGCAAAACGTCAATCAAAAACATTTTGCAAGGTAAATTTAAAATTCGGTTGACTGCCAACGCATAGGAACGCAGTTGCGGTGCGTACCTTTCGCATAACCCCTCGGGGCGAGCCGTAATTTTGTAGTCGAACACGCAAGCCTCCTTGCCGTCCGTAAACAGTAGGTCGATGACGCCCTGTAAAATAACCGTTTCCTCCGTATGTTCCGCAAACAAATCGCTTCGTTTTACGTTGAGCATAAACGGCAACTCCTTGTACACGTTCCAACCGCGATATGCTTGCAGTTTCGGATGATTTTTTAAGGCGTTGAGTTTTTCCGTTTGGACTTCGGCGGCAACCTTTGGCGTAAAGTCCTTGTTTTCCAAACACGCCGCTAAGGTTTTTTCCGCCTCCGCCGGATCGTCGGAAAAGAAATTCATTTTTTCCAACACTTTGTGATAAGCCGTACCTAATTCCGGCGAAATGCCTTTTTCGGACGGATACAACGGCGTTTCCGGCGGCGTTTCCTCAAACAAATCCTCCGCCTTGAGTCCCGACGAAACGACTTTTTTCGAATGCATGGTGCGTGCCGCATCGGGATACGGGGTGTCCCACAGCTCCCGATACCGCGCGATTTCCGCCTTGTCCACCCGCGTGAATTTTATTTCCGGCTCCTCCGGCGGCATTTCCTCCGACGGAATCGATTCCATCGTTAAGTAGTACGGCATTTCCTCCTCCTCGTCGTGGGCAATGCCGTAAAAAATCCATTCCGCAAAGCGGTCGCACTGCGACGGCACCAGCATCCTTGCTTTTTTCGGGAGGGACGGCGAAACACAGCCCACCACAAACAGCTTTTGTTTGGCACGCGTCAACGCCACGTACAAAATGCGAAGTTCCTCCTCCCGTTCCTTCCGATGCACTGCATATTTTACCGCCGCATAGGATAAAGTCGGGTGAATGACGTGATCCGGCGAATAGTACTGCATGCCGATGCCCAACGTTTTGTGTAACAACACGGGATCCGTACTGTAGCGGAATTTTCGCCCTGTTCCGCACAAAAACACCACAGGGTACTCCAACCCTTTGCTGGAGTGAATGCTTAACAACGTAACCGCATCGGTGTGCCCTTCCGCGGAAATGTTGCCTTCCGCACTGCCGACGGAGTCCACGTACTTCAAAAATGCCGCCACACTGCCGTTAAAGGATTTGTCCTTTAAAATGCCGCGGAACAAATGCAAGCGGTTTTTCCGCACGCCGCCCTCCGGCAAACCGAGGCAGTACAACTCGTAATCCGTTTCCGCAATCAAGCGGGAAACCAATTCGTCCACGTCGAAGGAGTGTGCATAAAAGCGGTAACGCTCCAGCAAATCGAAAAAGTTGCGAATGCACTCCGCCACGGGCGTTTTTGTCGTTGCATATTTTTCCGCCGCAAGGAAAAACGGATCCTCGCGATACGCCAACCGAATTTCGGAAATTTCGGCATCCGTCAGCCGTGCAAAGGTTTTTAAACTGCCGTAAAGCGAAACGTCGTCGTTTGGGTTGTCGATGAGGCGCAAAAACCGCAAAATTCCGTCGATTTCCGCACAGTCGAACAAATTTTTGCGCGTTTCCGCAACCACGGGGATGCGGCAACGCAACAATTCCTCGTACAATGCCGTGGTGTACTCGTTGCGCACACGGCAAAGGATGGCGATGTCCCCGTACGAAACGGAACGGCGATGCCCGCCTTCCACAATGCCTTCCTTTAGCAGGGCGCGGATTTTTTCCGCAATCAGCCGCGCCTCGTACACGGGGTCCTTTTCCGCCGCATCCGACGGATTGCGCACGTCGTACACTTCGTTCGGGGCCTCGGTCTGCTGGGTTTCCTTAGGGATAAAACACAGTTCCACGGGGTTTTCCCTTTCGCCCGCCGTTTCCAGCAAGGATGTTTCGCGGTAGGAAACTTTGCCGAAAGGCTCCGTCATCACTTGCGAAAAAATGACGTTGACAAAATCCAAAATCGTTTTGTCGCTACGGAAATTGCCGCGTAACGACAACGTCAATGCCGAAGCGTCCGTTTTTTCCTCCTGCAATTTTTCGGCAAAAATTTCCGGATCACACTGGCGAAAACCGTAAATGCTTTGCTTAATGTCCCCCACCAAAAACAAATTGTCCTTGCCTTTTAACAGGGACAGGATTTTTTCCTGCGTTTCGTTGACGTCCTGATACTCGTCCACGAAAATCCATTGATATTTTGCGCGGACTTCCTCCAAAATTTGCTCGTTTTCCAGCACTTTTAGCGCATACTTTTCCAAGTCGTTGAAGTCGAACGCCGCTTCGTCCGCCTTCTTTTGCGTGTACACCGCTTCGAATTCCTGCATCAGTTCCACGCATTTTTTCCAGTACGGTACGGCGTTTTCGGTGTTTTGAATCAGTTCGTCCACGGAAAGTTTTTCGAATTTGTCGCAATAGTCCGAAATTGCTTTGCTAAACGCTGTTTTTCGCTCGCCCACGGCGGAAACCATTTCCTCCGCCTCGTCCGGCGGGTAGTAGGTTTCAAAACTTTTTTTCAATGCCGCCGTAAATTTCGGAAAGGATGCCGCAAGCAAACTTTCGTAATTACGCCGGAATCCGTTTTCCTTGCGGAGCGGCACCGCAAAACGCATTTCCTGAAAAAATTCGCACAAATCCTCGGCTCCTTTTAAGGAACACTCCAACTCCCATTCCGCCCACTGCGCTTGGTAAGGAGCGAATTTTTCCATAATTTCCTCGTTTAAAACGTCCAAAAACGCATTGTTTTTGGTAAACCGATAGTTTTTTTCCTGCGTGGCAAGCCATGCCGAAAAATCCGGCTTGCAAACCGCAAAACGGTAAAAATCCCCGATGCGTTCCTTTAGCCCTTCGTCCGAACGGTTGGTGGAAAAAATGCCGACAAGTTCCGCAAACACGGCGTCGTCCGCCTCGTAATGCTTGCGGAAAACAGCGGTCATTGCCTCGGCCTGAAACAACGCGCTTTCGTTTTCCTCCATGAGCCGAAACGCCGGATCGATGCCCGCTTCGAAAAAATAGCTGCGAATTAAATCGCTGCAAAAACTATGCAGCGTGCTGATTGCCGCCGTTTCCACCTCGTCGAGCTGCTCGAACACAACGGGATTTTCGGCATGCGCCGCCATTTTGTCGTGCAAGCGTTTTTTCATTTCCTGTGCCGCCGCGTTCGTAAACGTGACCACCAGCAAATTTTTCAGTTTTACGTGATTTTTTTCCACCAAACGGAGAATCCGCTCGATCATCACCGTTGTTTTGCCCGTGCCGGCGGATGCGGAAACGTACAGGTTTTGCCCGTCCGTGTGAATGACGCGTTTTTGCTCCGCCGTCGGTTTAAACTCCTTTTTTTCCATACAACACGTCCCCAATCGTTTGCGCCGAAACTTCCGCGGTTTTGCCCCGCGCGCTTCGCCGCGACAAGTCCTCGAATCCGCACGTTTTTTTGTACGGACAGTACTCGCACTCCCCTTCGAGCGGGGAGGCTTCCATATAGCCGCTACTCATTTCCTTTGCGCCCTGTTCCATGAGCCGTAGGGCGTACTCCGCATAATTTTGAAAATCGTCGCGCAAAAGCGTGCGCTTGCTGTTTGCGTAAAACTCCCCTTTTTTCGTCAGGCGAATGCCCAGCCACGAATTGCCTTCCGCAAAGTCCAAATCGATTTCGTTTAAACAAGCGACGTCCTTTACCGTCCTGCCGAGGAACACCGTCGGCGACGCCGCCTCCTTGTGCGCATACTTTTCCTTTAAGCACACGTAGTAAAACCCGTTGACCGTAAGCCCGAGTTCCTTTTCCACCGCCGCAAGATACGTCGGCATTTGCAGGCGTTTGCCGTAGTACAAATCCTGCTCGTTAAACGAAGCGAACCCCGTTTTGTAATCGAACAACAGCGCATTTTTACCGCAAGTGTCGATTCGGTCGATTTTGCCGCTTAACCGAAGCGTTTCCGCACCGAACGGCACGCTTTGTCGAAACTGCATTTCCTGCGCATACGGTTTGTAGCACGAGCGCACGATATGCCGTTTTAACTGCAAGCAAACACTGTTTGCTTCCTTTTTGAGTCGGAACAAAAAGGCACGCTCCGCACCGTCGCGGAAAAAGCCTTGCAAGCGATCCTCCTCCAAAACTTTTGCAAAAATTTTATCCAAACGGCTGCGGCTGACTTCGTCCGACTCCGTTTCGTCCATATCCTTTAAAAACAGTTCCATTACGCGATGAAACAACGTTCCGGTTTCGTCGCGTTCCAGCCCGTCCTCCTTGCGCCGCAATTTCAGCCCGTGTTGCAAATAATGCCGAAACGGGCAAGCGTAAAACGTTTCCATGCGCGTAACGGAAAGGGAGTTCGTCGGGAAAAACAGGTTACGGCCGCACGGAATTTGCGAAGCACCCTCCCGATACAAATACCCGCTTGGGTTCGTTTCCGTTGCATAGTACAGCGATGCGTAATCGTTTAAATCCACGGTTTCGTGATCCGTCCAACGCCGCACGGCACCTAACAACACTTTTTTTGCCTGCGCTTTGGTTACCGCGCGGAATTCCCCCGCCACGTTCCATTGCGGCACGTCGCCGTTTTGGAAAAAGATGAGCCTTAACTCCTCCGCCACGGAGGACACCTGCAAAGCCTTGCCTTCGCCGTCCGCCTTGGAGTAGGAAAGGTAAAGGCTTTCCGTCGGTTCGCACAACAATTGATAGGTGTTGAATTTTTCCTTGGCGTTTTCCTCCCGAATGCGCGGGGCTACAATCAAGCCACATTGCTTCATGCTTTCCAAATTTTCGTCGTTAAGCAGGCGGAAATTACCGCGAACGACAGGAAAATCCCCCGCACTTGCGCCCAACACACACAATCGTTTTAGCCGATGTGATTTGCATTTTGCCAATTCCGAAATCATAACCTGATCGTTTTTTTGCGGAACGGTGGAAATTTTGACGCTCCCCAAAGTGCCGAGCAGCACTTCCAAAAAGGAACGGTAGGTGATGACGCTCCCCCGAAGGAGCCGTTCGATTTCGTCCAGCACGCGCGAAAACTTTTCGAACACTTGCTCCGTCATGCGGGCTTGCTCCGTAAGCCCTTCGGCTTCCTGCCGCTGTTGAAAGCGTTCCAACTTTTGCTCGACGTCGCAACGCCGACAAAACTCCCGCACTTGATTTAAGTACGCCTCGCACGTGGCTTTCGGCTCCCCCGAAAACGCACGAAACGCCGTTACAAACTGTTCGCGCACCCATTCCGCCGCGGGAAATTGCTCATCCGTTTTGCCGATGCCGAACGTTTCGAAGGAAAACCCCATGCGATAGCGACGGCAAAAATCCTCGAACGCATACACGCGTGCGTCCGACTCGGCAAAGAAATAGTTTTTTACCACTTCCGACACGTCGTCCAACCGGAAATTGTTTTTCACCGCCGTAAGCGATGCCGTTAAAAATTTACCGAAAGCGTGCTGCGTGAGTAATTGCCCTTGATCCAAAAAATACGGAATGCCGTACTCGGCAAAACTGTCCGCAATGACGCGTTCGTACCGTTTCGGGTTTGGGCAAACAACGTAAAAATCCGCATAGCGGGCATTGTTTTTGCGAACCTCTTCCGTAATGTAGCGCGCCAACGCGTCCGTTTCCTCCGCAGGGAACTCCGCTTCGTACAACCGCAACCGTTCGCCGCATTCCATCGGCTTTTCGCACGGGAACGGCGAAAACAAATACTTTTCCGCCTGCAGCGAAAACTCGTTTTCCGTAAACCGGAACAGTTCCGTTTTGGCGGAAATGCCCAACTCCTCCGCAATGCGTTGCCCGCCGGCGAACAAATCGTTCGGGTACAGGTAGCGATGCTGTTCCAGCGGCGAATACACACAGCAAAGTGTGACTTTTGGCGCACTGACAATGAGTTTTTTTACAATTTCCTCAAATTGCGGCGTTACGGCATCGAAATCCACAAAATAAAATTCGCTGTTTTTTACCACTTCGCTTTCGGGGATTTTTTCCGTTAGTCGATCCAACTTCGAACTCGGGTCCACCTTGGTGCCCAGTTGCCGCTCGTACTCCTCGTAAATTAATCGAATGTCCTTCAGTTTATTTTTCAGCCCTGCGGGGAGCCGCTCCTTTTCCAACGATTGCGGCGGGATGCGACAACTTTTTAGTTGCTGAATGACGTCGTAAACCTCCCCCACAAAACCGCCGAATTCCGCCGAACGGGAAAAACAGCCCAAGGACGGACGCAAATCCGCAATGATTTTCGTCAGTAAAATGATACCTTCCGGCCGTGCCATGTAGTCAAAATTGGTTAGGAGTAAGTTTGCCAACCCCTTAACCGTTTTGACTTCCACCGAAAAACCAGCCTTGTCGCCCACGGTGCGCATTAGTTCCACTTGGTTTTCCATACTTGCGCTGTCCGGCACGATGACGTAGTGCTTTCGATCCAAGGAAAAGGTTTTTTCCTTCAGTTCCTCATACAATTTTCGGCTGACCGCTTTATAGGTGTTGCCTGCAATAATTCGAAATTCCATAAGTGATGTTATTATAAAATTCTTTATTAAAAATTGCAAGCCAAAAATTTTTCCCTTTTGCGGAGGCACCCCTGTCGTCGTAAACGGCTTTTTTACCCTTATTTTTGAAAAACCTACCGCCGCTTGCGGAAAAAAGGTGCTACCTCCCCCATTGCTTCCGCCGGTTTTTGTTCAATTCCGTTTTGAAATTTTTAAATTTTGTGCTATACTCATAGAATCAAATAGAATCAAAACATTTTGGAGACGTTATGAAAAAATTCATTTTGTTCCTATGCACTTTACTTTGCGTTACTTTTGCTTTTGCGGGTTGCACTTCCGCACCGACGCCAAGCAAAACGAATCGCTGGGAAAACGGCGAAACGCTGAACTATCGTGTGGAATTGACCAAAACCTTGGTCGACACCACGAACGTGGAATTTCAAAAATTCACTTACCCGAACCTGCAAGGCGCACAACTCGCACCGGATGAAGCGAAAGGGACTTACAAAACAACGATTACCAAAAACAGCCAAGGGCAGTACGAACTGAAAAGTTCCTTCGAAGTAGTGGAAACGTACTTGAAGCAGGATCTTCCGGAGGCATCGACCTTTGCGGACTGTGCGGATATTGTAACGGAAACGGCGGACACCTACGCCTTCCGCTCCACAATGGAAAGCACCGTGGTTTTTGAATCCTTTCCGACGGGGACGCCGATTCGCTCCGAAAAAGTTGTAAACGGCGCATACGTTTATCGCAAAACGTTGACGGAAACGGCAGTGTTGCGGAATCACTTCCAAGCAACGGCAAATTACGAAGCCAACAAATGCGCCACCAAAATTATGCAGTACAACACCGCAACAAACCAATTCGACACGCCTTTGAAAGCGGAAAAAGTGGTGGAATTTTCCGGCACGGTGTACGACAACGAGCAACTGTACTTTGCAGTGCGCGCGCTGAATATGGAAACGCTGTTGACGTCGAGCAGCACGAACTTCCAAATTTTGAACGCGGTGGAACAACGCCTGCAACCGATTATGGTGCAAACCGCGGCAAAAACAATTATCGACGTGGAAGCAAACGCCGTTGTTTACCCGTCCTACTCCCTGATGATGGGCATTAGCGAAGCGGGCAAATCCGGCGGAGCAGTGCAGATGTATTTCGATTCCGCATCCACCATCGATGCAGGAACGGCAGGTTACGTGCCGGCACAACCGTTGGTGCGCATGGCGCAAGGCCACTTGACCTACAAACTTGTGAGATAACAAACCTTAACGTTTGAAAAACAACAAACGGACGGAAAAATTTCCGTCCGTTTGTTTTACTTAAATTGAAATTCTACCAACTAAAATTGCATTAACTTCGTTTGACGCAATGATTTTCCTCACAACCTAACATGTAAAGATGCTATATCAACATTTTTCCCTTTGTTGTTTGATAGTAGAACCCCTCACTATCCTTTTGCCTAGCCAAATAAAACTTCTATCTCTTTTTCAGCCTCATAGATTGTTTTTCCGTCAAATACTTTTGCATCAACAAACGCATCCACACATGTCGTTAAAGAATCCCCTGCAAACCATACCGTATTTATGAATTGCCCCGCCTCATCATCTACCCTCTCGTATATATCAAGGCGCAAATAAGTTTTGCTATCATTTTCCTTCCCTTCTGCTTGAATAATATAATATTTGTCGTAACAAACAAACTCTTTTTCCGGACCTCCGTTAACGCATAAATCACTGATAAACTCATTGAGTGTGTTCCCTTTCATAGTTGAACCCCCTTAAAATATTTTTTGTATTTTTCATAATACTCATCCCCTGGCCCTATCCTAAACTTTTTTGCTATTTTATGCGATAATTCCCCTGGAAACCGATATTCGTGAACATGCAGAACTTTACCCTTCCCCAGATCGGACTCATTATGATAGCCTATCTCTAAAAT
>CAKPPA010000018.1 GCA_934177025.1 uncultured Clostridia bacterium | reverse complement strand
CAGTAAATGCATGAGCACCGTTTCCGCCTGATCCTCCGCCTGATGCGCCAAACAAACCCAATCGAAGTCCTTTGCATTGCGTTGCAAAATTTCGTACCGAAGGATCCTTGCTCCCGTTTCCGCCGACACGCGATGCTCCTTGCAGTAGGTAGGCACGTCCGCCCGTTCAACACGGCACGGAACCCCAAGCGTTTCGCAAAACTCCTTTACAAACCTTGCGTCCTCCGCGGAATTTTTCCGCAGGCAATGGTCCACCGTAACCGCTTCCATCACAAACGGCACGGTTTTTTGCAAATCGTAAAAGCGGCGGAGCATCACCATGGAATCCACCCCGCCCGAAACCGCAAGTAGCACCCTGCTTTTTTCGGTCAAAAACTTCGTATTCATGAAAAAATTATAGCAAACGTAACCTCATTTGTAAAGGCGATTTTCCGTGCGCCGCCCCACGAAAAAACCGCACGGGCCCGTTGCGTCGTGCGGTTTTTGTTCCTTTTTTTGTAAAAGTACCTTTCCTTTTTTTGTAAAAGTATCTTTCCTTTTTTTTGGAAAAACCACTTTCCTTTTCCCTAGGGATTCCTTTCCTTAACCGTAGGTGATTTCGGCGTTTGCCGTACTTAAATCGTACAATTTTTTGTACAAGCCGTTTTTCCGCATCAGTTCCTTGTGCGTACCCGTTTCCTGAATGCCGTCCTTCGTTAGCACCACGATTTTGTTTGCGGTGCGAATGGTGGAAAGGCGGTGCGCAATGACAATGGTAGTACGCCCCACGCTTAACTGATCCAACGATTGCTGCACTTTCACTTCGCTTTCGTTATCCAACGCGCTGGTGGCTTCGTCCAAAATCAAAATCGGCGGATTTTTTAGGAACACGCGCGCAATACTGATGCGCTGCTTTTGCCCGCCGCTGAGTTTGACGCCCCTTTCGCCGACGTAGCTGTCGTAGCCGTGCTCGAGTTCGCGAATAAACTCGTCCGCCCCCGCAAGCACCGCCGCGCGGACGATTTCCTCCTCCGTGGCATCGGGATTGCCGTAAGCGATGTTTTCGCGAATCGTACCCCAAAACAGATACACGTCCTGCTGCACGACGCCGATTTGTTTGCGGAGCGAATGCATGGTGACGTCGCGCACGTTTTTGCCGTCAATCAGCACTTCCCCGTCCGTTACGTCGTAAAACCGCGGAATCAGGCTGGCAAGCGTGGTTTTTCCGCCGCCGCTCGGCCCGACAATGGCAAGGACGTCGCCCGGGTTCACTTCCAAATTAATTCCTTTTAGTACTTCCTGCGCGCCGTTTTCGTAGTGGAAGGACACGTTTTTTAATTGAACGTTCCCTTTCACTTCGCCGATTGGTTTCGCGTTCGGAGCGTCCTTTAAGGCAATCGGCGTGTCCATAATTTCCTCGTACCGTTCAAACGCCGTAACGCCTTTTTGAAACTGTTCGGTGTAGTCCGCAATCGTTTTAATGGTTGCCAAAAGCGTTGTGGCGTACAGTAAGTATGCAACGAACGTCCCCGCATCGATTTGCATCACGCCGCCGAGTACGATAATCAGCACGTACATAATGCCGTCCAACGCACGCACGCCGCTGTTGAAAATGCCCATAATGTGGTAGTTGCGTTCCTTAATTTTAAAGTATTTTCGGTTGCCTTTTTCGAATTTTTTGCGCTCCACGTCCTCGTTGGCAAAGGATTTTACCACGCGAATGCCCGAAAGCGTGTCCTCCACCTGCGCGTGGATTTCCCCCGCTTGCACGCGACCGTCCTGAAACACTTTGCGCATTTTTACGTTTTGCTTTGCGGCAAACCAAATCATAAACGGCAACACCGCAAACAGGCAAAGCGTCATCGGCACGTTAAAGCACATCAGCACCACAAAGGAGCCGACGATTTTCACAAACGCAATAAAAAACTCCTCCGGCCCGTGGTGGGAAAACTCCGTTACGTCGAACAAGTCCGTCGTAATGCGGGACATCAGCGTGCCGATTTTTGCGTTGTCGTAATAACTGTGCGGCAATGCTTCCAAATGATCGAACAAATTGCGCCTTAAATCCGTTTCGATTTTAACCCCCATAATATGCCCGTACTTCACAATGAAAAACCGACACCCGACTTCGATTGCCCTCAGCACCAGCAAAATCGCACCGATTTTCAGCACCAACTGCAACGAAATCATGTTCGACCGAATGGCGTCGTTGGTGATGATTTTAGCAAACACCGGAAACGCCAATTCCACCAGCGTTGCGATGAGCGCAAAGGTAAGGTCCAAAACAAACACGGTTCGATACGGCTTGTAGTAGGGCAAAAATCTGCGAATGGTTTGCCATGCCGAAGGTTTGGTTGCTTTTTTGTTTCGTTTCATACGTCCCCCTTATAACACCGTTTTTAACGAACTTGTTTTATCCTTTTTGACAACGATTTTCGACGGAATGCTTTCGTTGATTTTTTGCACGTGCGAAATGATGCCCACAATGCGATCCGACTGCCGCTCCCGCTCCAACATTTGCAAAGCCTCGGCAATGCGGTCGTCGCTGAGCGTGCCGAACCCTTCGTCCACAAACATCATGCCGATTTCGATGCCGCCGTTCCAATTTCGCACTACGTTGCTTAACGCCAACGACAATGCCAAGGACGTTAAAAACTTTTCGCCGCCCGACAGGCCGTCCACGCTACGCCGCCGACCGGAGCACAAATCCTCCACTTCCAAATCCAGCCCGTACACCTTTTCGTTGCCTTTTTTTTGCTCGCGACGGTACAAACGGTAGTTCCCTTCGAGGATGTTTTTCATAAGGCCGTTTGCCTCCGCCGTCACGGCGGAAAGCATGGTGGCAAGTACGTAGTTTTGTAACCCGATGTAGTTGCCCGTGCCGCCGCTTAACAGTTTTCCGAAGGCTTGCCGTTCCTGCACTTCCTTATCTAGTACGGCAATTTCCTCCGCCTGCGTACGTAATTTTGCCGCAAGGGTTTTCAGCCGCTCCGTTTCCTTCCTTTCCGCGGCGCAGTTTTTCCCTGCTTCGATGTAAATTTTCTTTTTTTCGTCGCACGCGGCTTGCAGTTCCGCTAAATTCGGCTCGGTTTTGCCTTCCGTGTCCTTTTTTAATTGTTTCTCTTTTTCAAGTAGCGTGTTTTTTTCGCGTTCGCGCTCCTCAATTTCCTTCCGCAATGCGGTTAAATCCCCGACTTCCTCCAAGGCAAGTGTGGCTTCCTTCTCCGTCAGCCCGATTTTCGCAAGTTCGTCCGAAAGAGCCTTTTCCGTTTTTTGCAACAACGCACGCTCCGTTGCCGCCGCACGCTGTTTTTCCGTTGCCGCCGCTTCCGCTCCGCTTTTTTTCGCCAAGGCGTTTTGTACCGCCGCTTCCCACTGCCGGCAGGAGAGTTGCAACGCTTCCCTTTCCTTTTCCCCCGCCTCGATTCGCGCCTTAAGTTGTGCCGAAGTTTCGATGCCTTGCATCTTTTTTTTCGTCAACGTGTCGCACTTGGCTTTTTCGCTGCGGTACATCTCCCGCGTTTCCGTAAGCGCGTTGTTTTCGCACCTTTCCCGTTCGACAAGATCCTTTAACTTCGGCTCCTGTTCCGTAATCCAAGCACGCATTTCATCGTGCTTCAAGCACGTTTCTTCCGCATTTCGATAGCGGATTTCCAGTGCTTCCACGGTTTGTTCGCGCACGTTTTCCTGATAGATTTTTTCCTCGTTTTGAAAATTCAGCTTTAATTCCGTCAGGTGTTTTTCCGTGTCGGAAAGGCGTTTTTCCAACTGCTCCGCTTCACTGCTTTTTAGCGTAACGCCCGATTCGCCGTCCTCCGCCACTTGTCCGCCGCACACAGGGCAACGATCCCCCTTGTGTAATTGCGAACGAACGTAGCCGATTGCCTGCCGATAATTTTCGCTTTCCTCCCTCTTTAAGGCTGCCGTAACCTCCTGAATTTCCTTTTGCGCCGCCGCAATTTCAAGCCGCAACGTTTGCGCTTTGGCTTTACTTTCCTCCGCTTTTTTGGCGCACTCGAAATCCTTTTTGATGTCGGAAACCTTTTTTACAACCGTTTCGTAGCGCACCTCGTTGTCCGCTTTTTCCTTGGCAAGCGTTTGTTCCTTTTCCGCCCGCTCCTTTTGCGTTTTTTCGTAGGCTTCCCGCTTTTGCTTGCCTGCCTGCTCCAACGCCTCCAAGTTTTTTTGCACTTCCTCCAATTCCTCGTAATCCCCGACGGCTTGTTTTTGTACGCTCAATTCCTCCGTCAAGGTTTCCGCCCTTTTCCCTTTTTCGGCGAACTCCGCCTGTTGTGCAGTTAAAACAGCATATGCTTCCGTTGCCGTTTTTCGTTCCGTTTCCGCCGTTTCCGCAGCAACCTCAGCCGCCTGCAGGCGAAGGCGATTTTCGTTACGCTTGTCGAACGCAGGCTTTAAGTCGTTGATTTGTTCCGCCGTTTGCAAGCGTCGCATTTTTTCCTTTTGTTGCGGCTCCGTTTCCTGCAATGACTTTAACGCCGCTTGCGTTTCGGCAAGGGTGCGGAATTTTTCCGCCGTCGCTTTTTGCGCTTCCAAAAATTTTTCCGCTTCCGTCAACGCTTGAGCGGCGTTTTGTTCCGCTTCCTCCGCCAAAACGACGTTTGCCGCATGCTGTTCGACAACGGCGAAAAACTCCTCCGTCGTTTTGACGTTTTCCGCACTCAACGCTCCTTCGAGGTTTTGCCGTTTTTCCCCGAGTACCGCCCCGCGGATTTTTGTTTCCGCATTGACGGCATCCACGTATTTTTGCCAGCGATC
Source organism: uncultured Clostridia bacterium (assembly GCA_934177025.1). Taxonomy (GTDB): domain Bacteria; phylum Bacillota; class Clostridia; order Christensenellales; family CAG-314; genus CAKPPA01. Next base: position 8,396 of record CAKPPA010000018.1, on the reverse strand, counting down.
GGCATGAAACAACGTAATTAGCACTTCGCGTTTTTTGGAGCTGTCCGCCACTAAAAACTTTTCAAACTTGCCCTGCGGCAAAATGACAACCTGCGTAAACTGATCCGCATCCAGTCCCAAAAGCCCTTGTGTGTACTTTTCCATCCCCGAAATTTTTAAGTTCGGTTCCGCCAGCACCCTGTCGCCGTTGACGACTTTAAACACCGCAACGGACTCCTTAAAATCCTTGCTTTTTGCTTTGACGACAAGTTCCCGCTGAAAAACGTACTCCACCCCCTGAAAAACGAAGGTGAACTCCACCAACGTCGGGAGCGAATCCTCGGCGTACTGACTGCGACACTCCGCAAAATTTTTGCGGTAGTCGCTACTTCCCCTGCCGTACAACGCAAAACTGATGGCGTCCAACAAAAAGGTTTTTCCGCTGCCCGTTTCACCGCTGATTAAAAACAATCCGTTTTCGTAAAAATTCGAAAATTCCACCGTTTGCATTTCCACAAACGGCCCGAATGCTTGCAAACGTAACCGTACCGGCCTCATTGCTCCTCCTCCCCGCGTTGTTCCACCGCTTTTAAAAACCATTCCTTTTCCGTCGGCAACGGTTCGCGATTTAAGGAGGCCAACACGTACTGCGTTAGCATTTCCTCCGGCGTCAACGTCCGTGCCTGTTCGGACGACAAGGTGGAATTCGTGCCGTCCGGCATCCTGCCCGAAAACTCACAAATTTTTTTGAAATACTGCGCAAACGTTTCCCGCACCAACAAATCCGGCGCGCGATCGGTCATAACAATGCGCACGAGTTTCGTGGCGGAACTTTCCTTGCGTGCTTTTTCCAGCAGTTCCTCGTACGTGCCTTCCAAGGAAAGCATTTCGTGCGACGTGCAAATCGGCACTTGTTCCGTTTGGAACGTGTCGGTATCCACAATCGTAACGGATTTTTTCGTCCCCGCTTCGGAAAAACTGTAAGGAATCGGCGAGCCGCTGTACCGCACGCGCGGCGTTACGTTTTGCGGGCGATGCAAATGCCCCAACGCAACGTAGTCGAATCCGTCGAAACAGGATACTTCCGTTTTGCCGCTTCCGCCGACAAACATCGTTTCGCTGTCGCTCGTCGACGCGCCGTCCGCAAAGCAATGCGAAAGCAAAACTTTTTTGCCGGAACAGCCTTCCGTTATGTTTTTCAGTAAAATTTTCGTTCCTTCGGAAAGGGAAAGTGATGCATCCTTTGCAATCCACCCTTTTTCCGCAAGCGTTTCCTTGAGTTCGTCCCGCCCGAAGTACGGCAACGCAAAAAAGGACACGTCGCCGATCACAATCGGCAAAAGGCTGTTTTTTAAGTAGCCGCACAGGTACACGCCGCTGTTTTTTAAAATGCCGCTCAAACTCGAAAGCCTTGCCGCGCCGTCGTGATTGCCGGCAATGATAATCACTTTTTGCCCGCGTGCGACAAGTCCGTTCATCATTTCGTCGTAAAGCGAAATCGCTTCCGCATTGGACACCGCCCCGTCGAACACGTCGCCGCTAATCAGCACGACTTCCGTGCCGTAGTCCTCCGTAATGCGAAAGATTTCCGCCACAAATTCGCGCTGGGCGTTTAGGAGAGGGAAATTTTTGAATTTTATTCCGAAATGCAAATCGGAAGTGTGTAAAATTTTCATAACGTCACCTATTTTTTATTGTACCATTTTTTTGTGCTTTCGGGCAAACTTTCTTTTCCGCACGAAAACAAAATTTTTTGCGCCGTTTTTTCGCCCCTTTTTTCCGAAAAAATTTTCGCAACTCATTGACAACGGGCGTTTGCAAGCATATAATATTTTTGTTGACTGAAAAGTCAATAAACAAAAAAGGAGAAAACCGTGCCGAAAACAAAAGAACAAAACGACCTCATTAAGGACGAACGGCGGAAGCAAATCCTTGCTACGGCGTTAAAGTCCTTTTGTTGCATCGGGTTCGACGCAACGAAAATCGACGACATTGCCAAGCAAGCGGGCATCAGCCACGGGCTGTTGTACCACTACTTTACCACGAAGGAGGAAATGTTTTTTGAACTGTTTTTTCATTCGCGGGGCATGTACCGAAAATTCGAAACGAAAATTTTGACGGACGAAACCCTCGATCCGTTGCAAAAAATTCGCAAACTGCTGACGGGGCTGTTGCAAAAAATGGATACCGACGAGGATTTTTGCCTGCTGATGTACTTCATTTTAAACGCCAACCTCATCAAGCGGGATTTTGACAAGGAAATCCTGAAACTTTGCGAAACCAATCACATGTTTTTGCCGCTGAAGCCGAGTATGAAAGCCTCCTTAAAGGAAGTGCTGTTGGAAGGGCAACGGAACGGAAGTTTGAGCGAAACGGACGTTGCGCAAATGGAAACGGTTTTTTGGGTGATCGTGCACGGAATTGCCGTCAACAAAATGCTGTGCATTCGGCACAACCACCCTTTCCGCATGCCGGACGGTGATTTGTTTTTAAAATTGTTTTTAAAGGAAAATTAAAATAAGGAGACCTTATGTTTAAAGCATTTAAGTATCTTAAGCCGGTGGTCGGTTACATCGTTTTGGCGATTTTAACCGTTGTAGGGCAAGCGTTACTTGACCTGCAAATTCCGGCGCAATTCGTGGATTTGTCGCTGGCGTTGTCCCAAGCGAGCATGGAAGCCGTGTGGATGGTTGTGCTGAAAATGTTTGCGTTTGTCGTAGGGGCGGTGCTACTCGCCGTCATTGCGGCATACTTTACGTCGCTCATCGGGGCGCGGTACGGGGAAATTTTGCGTGGCGAAATGTACCGAAAAGTGCAAAGCATGTCCGTAAAGGAAATCGAATCCTTCGGCATTGCCAGCCTGATTACCCGCACGACCAACGATATTAACCAACTGCAAATGATCGTCAGCATGGGGCTACGCATTGTTGTCCTTGCGCCGGTAATGCTCATCGGCGGATTACTCAAAGCGTTTGCGATTCAAAAGGAATTTTCCATTGTGTTTGCCGTTGCTATTCCGCTCATTGCGCTTACCATCCTGTTTATCGGCATCAGTTCCTCCCGCCTGTTTGTTTCCGTGCAGAAAAAAATCGACAACCTGACTGCCATTGCCCGCGAAGGGTTAACGGGCGTGCGCGTGATTCGTGCGTTTAACCAGCAGGAATACGAAAAGGAAAAGTACACGCAAGCCAACACGGAAGTGCGGGACGTATCCATTCAAGTCAATCGCGTTATGGCGCGCCTGTTCCCGTTAAGCAGTTTGTTTATGAATTTGACGATTATCGGCATTTTGATTGTGGCTACCGTCATTTTTAACGGACAGGTCGACCCGTCGCAGGAGGTGCTGATTAAAAACGTCGGCGCAACCAGCACGATTGTGGGCTACTCGTCGCAAATCCTCGGCTCCATTATCGGAATGAGTTTTATTTTTATGATGATCCCACGGGCGCAAGCAAGCGCGAACCGCATTTTGGAAGTGGTAAACGCGCCGCTCAGCGTCACCGATCCGGAGCATCCGCTTTCCTTGGACAACGTTACCGAAAAAGGCAAACTTGAATTTAAAAACGTTACGTTTTCCTTTGCGAATGCGGAGCAGCCCGTGTTAAACAACATTTCCTTTACCATGCTCCCCGGGCAAACCACGGCGGTCATCGGAAGTACCGGCAGCGGAAAATCCTCGCTCGTCAACCTGATTCCGCGTTTTTACGATCCTCAACAAGGCGAAATTTTGCTGGACGGCGTAAACATTCGGGACATTACGCAAAAGGACCTACGTAGTCGCATGGGATTCGTGCCGCAAAACGCCGTTTTGTTTTCGGGCACGGTGAGGGAAAATCTTTTGTACGGCAACCCGAACGCCACGGACGAGGACTTAAAACTCGCTACGGACATTGCACAGGCAACGGAGTTTGTGGAAAACACGCCGGACGGCATGAACCACTTCATTGCGCAAGGCGGCAAAAACCTTTCGGGCGGACAAAAACAGCGACTTGCCATTGCACGCGCACTGGTGCGGCGTCCGGAAATTTACGTGTTTGACGACAGTTTTTCCGCACTCGACTTCAAAACGGACGCAAATTTACGCAAAGCGTTGAAAAAACAAATTCAAGCGGACGGCTCCTCCGTGCTTATCGTCGCACAGCGCGTCAGCACGGTGCTAAACGCCGACCAAATCGTCGTGTTGGATAACGGCAACATGGTGGGCATCGGAAAACACGGCGAACTGATGAAAACCTGCGAACCGTATCGGGAAATCGTACTTTCGCAAATCAACGAAGAGGAGGCGAACGGATAATGACGGACGAATTGAAACCAACCACCGGAACGAATCCGGAAACGAAACTCCCAAACACGGACGAAACGTTGGAACTCCCGAAGGAAGTCATCGAAACGGCGGAAAAGGAAATCAAAAACCCGAAAGATCAAGCCGGCTTCGGCCCGAAAGGCGGCGGACGGCACGGCGGTCCGCCGGTGTTTGTGGAAAAACCGAAAAACTTTAAGCAAACGTTAAAACGGCTGTTAGGGTACATTAAGCCGCACGCCTTTCAACTGATTATGGTACTTTTGTTGGCGGCGGTCGGAACGGTGCTTTCCTCCATGGGGCCTACCGTTTCGGGAAAAATCATTAACCTGATTCAAACCAGCATTGTGCCGAGCGGCTCCTCCTTTACGGTGGACATTCCGCTACAACGGCTTTACACCCTGCTTTTGACGGGCATTTTGATTTACGTCATCGGGGCGGCATTTTCCTTTACGTCCTCCTACCTTGTTGCGGGAATTTCGCAACGCATTGTGTTTCAACTGCGGCAGGAACTGAAGGACAAGCTCGACCGCGTGCCGCTGAAGTACTACGACGAACGGCAGTACGGCGAAACGCTTAGCCGCATTACCAACGATGTGGATACCATTCAAAGCACGTTGCAACAAAACTGCGTGCAACTGATTAACGCCGTGTTTACGCTCATCAGCGTGACGATTATGATGACCATCAACGGCGGCATTTGGGCAACGCTGGTGTGCATCGGCACGTTGCCGCTGAGCCTGCTTATGACGGTGTTCATTGCAAAAAAATCGCAAAAGCAATTTAAACTGCAAGCGAAAAACCTCGGCCAACTGAACGGGCAAATTGAGGAAATGTACTCCGGCTACCAAATTGTGAAAGTGTTTAACATGGAGGAACGCAACGGCCTTGCGTTTGAGGAAAAAAACAAACGCCTTGCAAAAAGCACCTTCCGTTCGCAATTTTTAAGCGGACTTACCAATCCGGCGAACAAATTCGTCAGCCACTTAAACTACATTTTAATGGTCATCATCGGGGCGGTGCAGGCCATTCAAACGGGCTCGGCAAACCTAGGCAACATTACGGCAATGACGATGTACTCCTCCCGCTTCGGCGAACCGATTCAAACCACGTCGCAGTTTATCAACGTAATGCAAAACGCCATTGCCGCGGCAGAGCGTGTGTTCGAAGTGCTGGATGCGGAAAACGAGGACGAGCAAATTGCACAATACGTGGACTTAAGCGGCGTTACCGGTCGCGTGCGGTTTGAACACGTGGATTTTGCCTACAGCAAAAACACGGAACTCATTAAGGACATGAACCTTTCCTTAAACCCGGGCGATTCCGTTGCCATTGTCGGCCCTACCGGCGCAGGAAAAACGACACTCGTCAATTTGCTGCTACGCTTTTACGATATCGACGCGGGGCATATTTACGTCGACGATATCGACATCGCCTCCCTAAACCGCAAAAACTTGCGCGACCTTTACGGCATGGTGCTGCAGGACACGTGGCTGTTTAAAGGCACCATTAAGGAAAACATCAAATTCGGCAATCGCAACGCCACCGACGAACAAGTGGTGGAAGCCGCGAAAAAAGCGCATGCGCACGAGTTTATCATAAAATTGCCGGATTGCTACGACACTATGCTCAACGAGGACGCTACCAACATCAGTAACGGGCAACGGCAGCTCCTTACCATTGCAAGGGCGTTGTTGTCGGATCCGAAAATTTTGATTTTGGACGAAGCCACCAGCTCGGTGGATACGCGCACGGAACAGTACATTCAAATGGCACTGACCAAAATGATGAAGGATCGCACGAGTTTCGTCATTGCGCACCGCTTGTCCACCATTAAAAAGGCAAACCTCATCCTCGTGATGAACAAAGGCCGCGTTATCGAACAAGGCACGCACGATGCATTGCTTGCCAAAAACGGTTTTTACGCCGCACTTTACAACAGCCAATTTAACAACAGCGACATTTAGTTTTTCGTCGTAGCGCAAAAATTGCGCAACCGACGTACCCCCCTTTTTTAAGGCGAACCTCGTTTTGTTCGCCTTTTTTTTGCAAAAAAAACGGGAAGCAAAATGCTTCCCGTTTTAAAAGAGGGTATTTGCCCGAATCGGCCTTCGCTAAAAATCGTTAGTCAATGGAAATTTGTTTCCTCGTTTCCGTTTCCTTCCGTTCCTTCGGGAAGGAAACCGTCAACATACCGTTTTCGAACCGCGCGGAAACGTCCTTTTCCGAAACGTCCCCTACGTAAAAACTACGCGAGCAGCTTCCGCAACGCCGTTCCCTACGAATAAATTTGCCGTGTTCCTTTTGCTCCTCGGTTTCGTTTTTTTCCGCACGCACCGTTAAGTAGCCGTTTTCCAAGGAAAGCGCAACGTCCTTTTTGTCAAACCCCGGCAACTCCACGTCCAACAGATACTTCCCGTCCTTTTCCCTTACGTCCGTTTTCATCACTTCGTGTTTCGTACCGAACATCGGTGCAAAAAAGTCGTCGAAATCACTGTCGAACAAACTCATTCCGTAATCGTTTTTTCTGCCCATAGGATAATATTTCATCATCATAATTTACCTCCGATTTTGCTGGGTGCCTTAGCACTTCGCTTTTTTATTTGTTAGCACTCGTTTATCCCGATTGCTAATTGTACTATAATCCTCTTTGTTGCGATTGTCAACCCCTTTTTTTGAAGAAACCGCGGTTTTCATCAAACTTTCACAAAAGCGGTTTTCCTGTTGCGGCATTGACTTTTCGCTTTGCTTCGGTATAATGAAGGGAAACGGAGGTAACATGAAACAACCGAAATTTTTAAAATCCGGCGACACCGTCGGCATTTGTGCGCCCTCGTTCGGCGCGGCGGAAAACCCCTACCGGTTGCGTTTGGAAAGCGCGGTAAAGCACTTTCAAAACCGCGGCTACCACGTGGTGCTTAGCCCTTCCGCCAAAAAAAACAACGGGCTTGCCAGTGCGGACGCAAAAACGCGTGCCGCGGAATTTACCGACCTTTACTTAAGCTGTGACGCCGTGTTTTCGGCGGGCGGCGGCGAAGTGATGATGGAAATTTTGCCATACCTCGATTTTGCGCGGCTCAAAGCCGCTTCTCCGAAGTTTTTCGTCGGGTACTCGGACAACACCGTTTTAACCTACACGCTTGCCACGCTGTGCGACACGATTGCCCTTTACGACTACTGTGCGCCGACATTCGGCATGACGGAGTGGGACAAAAGTTTGACGGATGCGTTTGCCTTTTTGACGGGCGAAAAAACGGAGTTTGCGGGCTATCCGTTGTACGAAACGGAATCCGTGCGCGGCGACGAGGAAACCGCTTTAAACGGGTTTTCCCTTACGGAGCCGTCCCGCTGGAAGCACACGCACAACCTTTCCGTCCGAGGGCGCATCCTCGGCGGATGCCTCGACGTGCTTCGCCTCCTCCCCGGAACGCCTTACGACAAAACGCGGGAGTTTACCGAAACCTACCGCAAGGACGGCATCCTTTGGACGTTGGAAAACTGCGAACTTGCGCCTTTGGACGTCATTCGCACGCTTTGGCAACTGAAGCAAGCCGGCTGGTTCCGCAATGCAAAAGCCTTTTTGTTTGGTCGCTCCCTACAACGCGCGGAACAATTTGATTTGGATTTTGTGCGCGCCGCCGAATACGCCTTACAGGAATTTGACGTGCCGAAAATTTTCGATGCCGATTTCGGGCATTTGCCGCCGTCCCTGCCGATTGCGACAGGAAGTTTAGCGGACGTTTGCGTTTGCGACGGCAAAGGAACCTTGCGTTACCTTTGGGATTAATTCCCCGAAAAGAAAGAAAAACAAACAAAAGAAAAACAAACAAAAAACAGTAAAAAGAAACAAAACAGAGGAAAGACTTTTAAAACTTGCAAAATAAAAGAACCTATTTAAAAGTTAATTGCATTTACGGAAGCACCGGAAGCAACCGGAACTTTTCGCGGGGAACCAGCGAGAACAAAAACTTTCCATTATCCTGCCTGTTCCGGAATCGAACCAAACAAAAAAAAACAGCAAAAAAAAGAAGCGGAAAAAACCGCTTCTTTTTTTCTGTATCGCAGATACGGCGCGGAGGAAACCGAACGCCGAACCTTGTCCCTTAAGCCCTTACGT